>JBLNDH010000745.1:0-3118 GCA_050261455.1 Bacillota bacterium | reverse complement strand
GGCGGTGGCCAATTTGTACGGGGTGGAGGGGATTCCCACGACGGTGATCATTGGGAAGGATGGGGTGGTGAAGAAGGTGGTGGTGGGGAATAACCCGGCAGCCGAGGCGGGAGTGCGGGAGCTGATTGCGGGGTTGCTGGCGGGGGAGGGATGGGAATGAGGAAGGGGGCGGGGGGGCCGCGAGGTGAGTTATGGAGGGGAAGCCCACGAATCTCCACGAAAGAGCCGCAGATGAACGCGGATGAACGCAGATAGAAGATGCAGGGGCAGGATGCCCCGGGGAGGCCTTTCTATTGCCACGGATGGGGCACAGATAAGCACAGATGAGTGTTCCGGAGGGAGAGCGCTCGGCAAAGGGAAAAAGCACTGATGGAGATGCATGGGCGGGCCGCCCATGTTACGTTGGGCGCGGGGCAAGATGCCCGTGTTGCGGTTTATTGTCAGACTGAAAAAGAGGGTAAAGCATATTTGCAGGCAAACCTTCGAAATACCCTTTGCCCCTTTTTCCCTCTCTCTATGCGGGCCGCGAAGGGCAAGGACGGGCGGGGGCCGGGCGGCGGAAAGAGGACAGAACATGTTTCTGTTGATAAGGACGAAGCAGGGCTGAGGGGCCTGCGGGTGTTGGGGGAGAGTATGGCAGGGTTATTGAAAACGGGGGAGGGACGGAAGTAGACTCTCGGGCATGGCTGCATATGCAATTGCTTGTGTTCAGGTGCATGATTGGGAGAGGTATAAGCAGTACATTCAGCGGACGCCGGCGGTGATCGCCAAGTATGGGGGGAAGTTCATCGTCCGTGGTGGGGAGGCGGTGACTCTGGAAGGGGCAGAAGAAACGCCGCGGGTCATCGTGATTGAGTTCCCGTCCCTGGCGCAAGCCAAGACGTTCTACAATTCCAAGGAGTATCAGGAAGTCAGGAAGCTGCGGATAGGGGCGGCCACGGCCAGCTTCATTGCGGTTGAGGGGTGTAGCGCGGACTGAGCTGGCGTAATACCCACGCTCGGGCAACGGGTGGAGCAATCACGGTTGGTGGGACAAGTTGTAGAGGAGGGGGCAAGGGAGTGTGATGATCCACCCGGACGGGTGAGGAGACGGCGTAGCGAACCAGCGGCGGAGAAAAGTAACCGGACACAGAGATCCTTCGCTGTGCTCTGGATGACGAGAAAGAGGGTGGGCGAAGTCCACCCTGCGAAGCTACGCGAGGGATCGGAGGGCACGGAGATCCGGGGCTTCGCTACGCTCAGCACCCGGCGTGGAAGAGAGGAACATCTCGTCATGCAAAAGGGGATGACGCGGGGCGATAATGGAATTGGCAGGAGAATCGGGATCAGGCGAGGAAGCTCAGGGCCGATAAAAAGGTCCGGTTGGCATGTCTTATGGGACGTAGAGGGGGATTCCCACGACGGTCATCATTGGGAGAGGGGCTGAGGATCGCTGAATGCTGAACCTCGCTCTGACTCAGCACTTAGAGCGGTTGTTGAGTCGGTGTAGCGATGGGGCAACCGCTTACCGCCCCGCTACGCGGGGCTTTTCTTAAATACATGGGTGGGCCGCCCATGCCACGATCGCGCACGGGCAAGATGCCCGTGCTACGGTGTAGGCAGCGCCCGCTACACGGAATCGGAAACTGCTGTAGCACTCGGCAGTTGCGTCGTGGGCTGGAATTGCAGGGTGTTTACAGGCGGGGGGTTGCGCGCATTTCGTGCCGGCGTAATCCTATTTCCCGAGTTGCCAAAGTCAGTGCCGTAAAGCTCCGATGTATGGGGGAAGACATAGTAAAGCGGGTTGTCAGGGATTTGGTCGGGATGGTGGAATGAACGATCTGCTTGTAAGAAAGATTCGGGAGTGCCCCTCACTGCCGTCGCTGCCGGCGATTGCGCTGCAAATCATTGAACTGGCCCAGAAGGAAGAAGTGGATCTGAACGAGATCGCGCGGGTGATCTGCAAGGACCCGGCGCTGTCCTCGAAGATTCTGCGTACGGTCAATTCAAGCTTTTATGGTCGAAGCCAGAGCATCGGCACGATCAGTCATGCGCTGGTGATCCTGGGACTGCAGTCGGTCAAGACGCTGGTGTTGGGCTTCTCGCTGGTGAACCATCTGAAGAACCACGCCAAGGGGTTCAAGCACATCAATTACTGGCGGCGGTCGATTTACGCGGCGACGGCGGCGCGGACGGTGGCGCAGAAGCTGAACCTGGTTCAACAGGAAGAGTGTTTCCTGTCGGGGTTGCTGGGCGACATCGGCATGCTGGTGTTGAACCAGGCGATCGGGAAGCAGTATGGGGAGCTTCACGAGCACGTCAGCACGCATGAACAGCTGGTCGAAGCGGAGCGGCGGGCGTTGGACATGACGCACGCGGATGTGACGCGGATGATGGCGGAGCAATGGAAGCTGCCGCCGGTCCTGGTGATGCCGATGGCGTATCATCACTCGCCGGCAAGCGTGACGGATACGTTGCTGCGCCGGCTGACGGATGTGGTTCACCTGGCGGGTCGCTGTGCGGATGTTTTTGTGGATGCGAGCGCGGCAGAGTCAATCGCGGCGGTCCGCAGGTTCTGCCAGGAGAATTACTGCATTTCGGAGGCCGATTGTGACGGCATGCTGAATGAGATTTGCCGGTATACGAAGGAAGTGGCTCCGCTGTTCGAGGTGACTCTTGGGCCGGGCACCACGTACGAATCGATTCTCAAGAGGGCCAACGAGACGCTGGTGGACCTGACGTTGCGCACGCAGCAGCAGGCGGCAAGTCTGGAACAGTTGAACTTGAAGCTGAAGAAGCAGGCGACCACCGATGGATTGACGGGGCTGGCGAATCGGGCGTACTTTGACGAATTCCTGGCGGAGCAGTTTTCGCGGGCGGAGAGCACCGGGCGGCCGTTGTCGATGCTTCTGATCGACGTGGATCATTTCAAGAAGATTAACGACGAGTATGGTCATCCGATCGGCGATGAGGTTTTGCGGGTGCTGGGGGAAAGGCTCTGCAAGAGCGTGCGGGTGGGGGATCTGGCGGCGCGGTATGGCGGGGAAGAGCTGGCGGTGGTGATGCCGAATGCGACGCGCGTGACCGCGGCGGCAGTGGCGGAGGAGGTTCGCCGAAGGATCGGCGGCAAGGCGGTCTG
>JBLNDH010000744.1:0-11974 GCA_050261455.1 Bacillota bacterium | reverse complement strand
TGGGGCGGGGGATACGCTGATTCCGGCGGTGGTGCAGGCGGCGTTGGTGTGGACGGTGGTGGTGTGGGGTGGGGGGCTGATCGTGCGGTATCTGCCACAGTATGGGGTGGTGGGGCCTTGGACGCTGGCGACGATCTTTGGGGCGCTGTTGGGATTCTTCCTGCTATTCCGATTTAAGCAGGGACATTGGAAGAGCATCCGCTTGGAGAGCGGGGCGGAGGGAGATAGAGTAAAGGGCTTCGAAGTGGTGGCGGAGGAGGGGCAGGTGGGGGCGTAGGGGGAGCGATGAAGGACAAACGAGGAATGATGAATGCAGAACGATGAATGATGAACAGGGAATGTTGAATGAGGAACGATCGGCCGAGATGCAGTGTCATCGTTCATCATTCTGCATTCATCGTTCGATCTATGCGGAGTTTGGAAAAGTCATGAGCACGGAAAAAGCTGGGAAGAAGAGTTATAAGGAAACGTTGAACCTGCCGCAGACGGCATTTGCGATGGAGGCGAAGCTGGTGCAGAACGAGCCGCCTCGGCTGAAGCAGTGGCAGGAGATGGGCCTGTATCAGAAGCTGATGGAGGTCCGGAAGAATGCCCAGCGGTGGGTGCTGCATGACGGGCCGCCGTTCGCCAATGGCGATATCCACATCGGGCACCTGATCAATAAGACGCTGAAAGATGTGGTGATGCGGTTCCGGTCGATGCAGGGGTACCAGACGCCATACGTGCCGGGGTGGGATTGCCACGGGCTGCCGATCGAACACAAGATTCAGGAGAAGTTGGGGCCGAAGATCCGGGAGATGCCGACGGCGGCGGTGCGTGAGGAGTGCTACAAGTACGCGGAGCACTATGCGGGCGTGCAGTCGGAGCAGTTCCAGCGGCTGGGGATCCTGGGGGATTGGGCCCATCCGTATTTGACGATGGTGCCGGAGTATGAAGGTTCGACGCTGGAGGTGTTTTCGAACTTTGTGGCCAATGGGCTGGTGTACAAGAAATTGAAGCCGGTGCCTTGGTCGATTTCGAATCAGACGGCGCTGGCGGATGCGGAATTGGAATACAAGGATGTGGAAGACACCAGCATCTTTGTGGAGTTCCCGGCGAAGAATGCGGGGCAAGTCGCAAAGGTGTTTGGGGTGAAGGCGTCGGAGCCGGTGATGTTCGTGGTATGGACGACGACGCCTTGGACGCTGCCGGCGAATCTGGCGGTGGCGGTGCATCCGGAGGTGAAATACGTCCTGGTGAAGTACACGCGCAACGGCCAGGCGCGGCTGGGGGTGGCGGCGGAGGATCTGGTCAAGGCGGTGTTTGGGCGCAAGGGAGTCGATGGGTTTGAGGTGGTGGGGGCGACGACCGGGCGGGAGATGGTGGATGCGAAGCTGGAGTACAAGCATCCATTCATCGAGCGGACGGGGCGGATTTTGCCGGCGTTGTATGTGACGACGACGGACGGGACGGGGCTGGTGCACACGGCGCCGGGGCATGGCGAAGACGACTATGCGACGGGCGTGACGAACGGGCTGGAGGTGTATTGCCCGGTGCTGCACAACGGGCGGTTTGATGAGAGCGTGCCGGAATGGATTCGGGGGATGATGGTGTTCGATGCCAATCCGGTGATCATCGCGAGGCTGCGGGAGTTGGGAGTGCTGTTCGATCAGACGAAGATCACGCACAGCTATCCGCACGATTGGCGGAGCAAGAAGCCGGTCATCCTACGGGCCACCGAGCAGTGGTTCATCTCGGTGGACAAGCCGTTTGTGGTGAAAAGGGAGAACGGCGAGGCACGGTCGCTGCGGCAGCGGGCATTGTCGGCGGTGACGAAGGGTGTGGAGATGATTCCCGAGTGGGGGCGGGCGCGGATCACGGGGATGCTGGAATCACGGCCGGACTGGTGTATCTCGCGGCAGCGGGCGTGGGGGCTGCCGATTCCGGTGTTCTATAACGAGAAGGGCGAGTCGCTGCTGACGCCGGAGTCGGTGCGGGCGGTGGCGAAGCGATTTGCGGCCAAGGGGAGCAATTGCTGGTTTACGGATTCGCCGGCGGAATTGCTGGAAGGGTATGACCCGGGGCCGGCGTTCCCGAAGGACAAGCTGCGCAAGGAGAAGGACATCTTCGATGTGTGGTTTGAGAGCGGGAGCAGTTGGAATGGGGTGCTGCGGAAGCGGCCGTATCTGAAGTTCCCGAGCGAGATGTACCTGGAGGGGTCGGATCAGCATCGCGGATGGTTCCAGTTGTCGCTATTGGCGAGCCTGGGCATGACGGGGGTGCCGCCGTTCAAGACGGTGCTGACGCATGGATTTGTGGTGAAGCCGGATGGGACGAAGGTCAGCAAGAGCGATAAGGAGTACGTGACGGCGACGCAGGAGGTGAATCGGCACGGAGCGGATCTGCTGCGGCTGTGGTGCTGCAGCGTGGATTACCAAAACGATATTCCGACGAGCCCGAAGGTGATCCAGGAGTTTGGCGACAAGTATCGCAAGATCCGCAACACGCTGCGATATCTGCTGTCGAACCTGTATGACTTTGATCCGCAGAAGGACAGCCAGGAGGTGCCGCAGAAGAGCCTGGATGGCTGGGCGGTGGCGGAGCTGGATCGGCTGATTGCCGAGGTGACCGAGGCGTATGGAAGCTACCAGACGCACCGGGCGTTCCGGCTGCTGCACGACTTCTGCGCGGTGCAGATCAGCGCCGTGTATGGGAATGCGATGAAGGACCGGCTGTACTGCGAGACGCCGAATTCAGCGATCCGGCGGCGGAGCCAGACGGTGATGTATCGGATGGTGGTGGCGCTGACGAAGCTGCTGGCACCGATGCTCGTGTTCACGGCGGATGAGGCCTGGGAGCACATCCAGCACAAGCAGGGGGAGGATGCGAATCTGGCGAGCGTGCATCTGGCGCTGTTGCCGAAGGCGTCGGGGATGACGGTGTCGGAGGAACAGCGGCAGGAATGGAAGCTGCTGATGGAGCTGCGCGATCAGGCGCTGTTGCAACTGGACGGGCTGAAGAAGCAGGCCGGGATGAACAAGGCGCTGGACAGCGAAGTGGTGTATGTGGTGGATGAGAAGGTAAAGAAGCAGCTCGAGCCGTATGGGGTGGATCTGGAGGATCTGGTGGGGGCGGGGTCTTACAGTTTTGAGAGTGGCTCGGGGTCGGCGGTGAAGGTGGTGGATCGACGGGAGACGTACCAGGCGTGTGCCCGCAGTTGGAAACGGCGGCCGGATGTGGGGAAGGATGCGGCGTATCCGGATCTGTCGGTTCGGGACGCGGCGGCGGTGCGAGCGATGGGGAAATGATGAAACCAAACCACGAAGGGCCACGAAGGACACGAAGAAAGACGAAGGAGCCGCAGATTAACGCGGAGGAACGCAGATAGAACGCGCACGGGCAAGGATGCCCATGCTACGTTTTGCTTTTGCCACGGATGGGGCACAGATGAATTGTGGTGATGGGGGAGGATTCTCGGCAGAGGTGAGAAGCACTGATGGAAATGCATGGGCGGGCCGCCCATGCCACGTTTAGATCGCACGGGCGAGATGCCCGGGCTATGGAGTGGTGTCGTGGTGCTTCGTGGTTCTTGGTGGTTGAAGTGAATTGCTCATGGACAGATCACGTATCAAATTGGCGGTGCTGGCCAGCGGTGGGGGGACTACGCTGCAGAACATGGTGGATAAGATTGCGGCGGGGGAGCTGGAGGCAGAGGTGGGGGTGGTGATCGTGTCGCGGCCGGGGATCAAGGCGATTGATCGGGCGGCGGCGGCGCGGATTCCGAATTTCGTGGTGGAACGCAAGCAGTATGAGACGGTGGGGGCGTTCAGCGAGGTGGTTTTCAAGCTGTGCGATGATGCGGGGGCGGAGTTGATCTGCCTGGCGGGATGGTTGAGCTTGCTGGCGATTCCGGCGAAGTATCAGGGCCGGGTGATGAATATTCATCCATCGCTATTGCCGAGCTTTGGGGGGAAGGGGATGTATGGGGAGAAGGTGCACAAGGCGGTGATCGAGCATGGGTGCAAGGTCAGCGGGTGCACGGTGCATTTTGTGGATGAGAAGTATGACAATGGGCCGATCATCGTGCAGCGAACGTGCGCGGTGATGGAGGGGGATACGCCGGAGGAGTTGGCGCATCGGGTGTTTGAGCAGGAGAAGTTGGCGTATCCGGAGGCAATTCGGCTGTTTCAGCAGGGGAAGCTGAAGGTGGAGGGGAGGCGGGTGAGGGTGGTGCCGGAGTAGGGGAGGGCAGCCCGGCCCTGCGGGCCGCCGCTAAACGGGCGGTTTGAGCGGGTGGCGAGATTTGCAGATGATCAAGAGCAACGCCCACGGATAGGAATCCGTGGGCGTTGTTGTTTTGCTTCGGAAAAGCAGGGGGAGCTATTTGCTGCCGAGTTCTTTGCTGCGTTGGGCGGCGCGGTGGAGGGCGGTGACGATGGTTTGGGGCATGTTCTGGGCTTCCATGGTTTCGATGGCGGCCTGGGTGGTGCCGCCGGGGCTGGTGACTTTGCGGCGGAGTTCCTTGGGGGAATCGGGGGAGGTGAGGAGCATTTTGGCGGCGCCGGCGGCGGTGCGGGTGGCGAGGATGTGAGCCTGCTCGGGGGTGAGGCCGAGTTCGACGCCGGCCTGGACCATGTATTCGACGAGGAAGAAGAAGTAGGCGGGACCGGAGCCGCTGATCGCGGTGACCGCGTCGATCTTGTCTTCGGGGAGCTGGAGGACGGTGGCGCCGGCCTCGAAGATGCGTTGGGCGGTGGCCAGGTCAGCGGGTTGGGCGTGGCGGCCGGGGGCGAGGGCGACCATGCCTGCGCCGACGAGCATGGGGGTGTTGGGCATGACGCGGATGATGCGCCAGGACTTGCCGGGGGCCAGGTGCTTTTCGATGGCAGCGGTGGAGACGCCGGCGGCGATGGAGATGATGAGAGTCTGGTCGCTGAGGACGGGGGCCAGGGTGGCCAGGGCTGCCTGCATGTGCTGGGGTTTGACGCTCAGGAGGATGATTTTGGAATTGCGGGCGACCTGGGCGTTGTCCTCGGTGGTCTGGATGCCGAGTTGTTTGCTGAACAGTTCACGCCGCTGGGGGGAGAGGTCGGCGGCGAGGATTTGCCGGGGGGTGAAGAGCTTGGCAGAGAGAATTCCGCGGGTGATGGCTTCGGCCATGTTGCCCGCACCGATGATGCCGAATTCGTAGGTCATGGTGAGATTGTCTCCATTGGAGGCGTTGGGGGCAAATGGGGAGCCGAAGGCACGAAGGGGCGGGGGAGAGTGGGAAAAAAAGAAGGGCGGCCTTGGAGGCCGCCCTGGAGAGGGCTTGATCGGTAGTACGCCGGGTTAATCGATGGGGCCACCGATTTCCTCGTGAACGGAGCGAGGGGCGGTGACGATGAGGTTACCGTTGTAGACGCGGACGGAGGACTTGCCGCCGTTATCGATCCAGGTTTCGGGCTGGATGATTTCCTTGATCTTATCGGTGAGTTCTTTTTCCTTTTCTTCGCGATCCTTGGCGGTGGGGTTACCGAAGTCGCCCATGAAGTCGCCGCTGCCGCCGCTGCTGCTACTGCTGCCGCCGCCACGGCTGCTTCCGCCGCCGCTGCTGCCACGGCTGCTGCCGCCGCCGCTACGGCTGCCGCCACCGCTGCTGCCACGGCTGCTGCCGCCACCGCTGCGGCTGCCGCCACCACTGCGGCCGCTGCTGCTGCCGCCACCACTGCTGCCGCCTTCGCTATCGCCGAGTGAGAAGTCGGGGACGACGAATTCGGGGGGTTCGATGAGGAGGTCTTGTACCGGGTAGACCAAGGTGAACATCTGGCCATCGGCCAGTTCCTTGGTGGTGACTTCGATGACG
The DNA here is from genome assembly GCA_050261455.1 of Bacillota bacterium. GTDB lineage: Bacteria > Planctomycetota > Phycisphaerae > Tepidisphaerales > Tepidisphaeraceae > JAPLNB01. Next base: position 6,150 of record JBLNDH010000744.1, on the reverse strand, counting down.
CCTTCGTCAACGTAGAAGGTGAGGGTGGGGCCGCCGGCTGCTTCAGTGAGGAGGGTGCTGAGGACTTTGCGAAGCGAGACTTGGCGCAGCCGCAGGTTCACCATGGTGTCCGGGGTGACGCCGACAGCTTCGATGGCTTTCCAGTTGACATGAAGGTTGCCACCGCTGACTTCTTTGAGGAAGTCCACGGCATCACGAAGGGTGACGTTGGTGAAACTGATATTGGGGATCGTCCGGTTGAGTGCGGATTTGGCGACTGCATTGGGATTTGCACCAAAGGCAGCGCCAGACCACAAGAGCACGCTTCCGAGCACGAGCCCGAACGCCGCTTTCTGGAACATAGGGCCTCCCTTCACGGGGTGTAGAGCAACGCTGTGCAGAAATCGTCCAAAGTACCTTGACTATTCTACTGGCCGCCCGGTTGGATTGCGAGGGCATTTTGCGAGCGGTCCGTAAATAATTGTTCGGCTCGTACGGAGGCTGGACGTGGGAAAAAATCGGGGAGGAGTCAGTGGCTAGTGGTTAGTGGTTAGTAACCGGAAGGCGGGAGATAGGGGTGGGGGTAAGCGAAGGGCCGCACGGTGTTTGTATACCGTGCGGCCCTTGGTTTACGGAGGCGATATCGTACTGCTAAGAGTGCTAATTAGGCGTTGTTCTTGTTGGCGTCGGAGGAAGGAGAGGAGGATTCGCCAACGGGCTTGCCGGTGTAGGGGTCGAACTTGGCGCCTGGGGGAAGGGTGGCAGGGGCGGCCTGTGAGATTTGGGCGGCGGGGGTGGGGCGATTGGAAGCCTCTTCCACTTCGTCTTCTACGCCTTTGAGGCCCTTTTTGAATTCCACGATGCCTTTACCGAGGCTGCGGCCGACTTCGGGCAGACGCTTGCCGAAAATCAAAAGGCCGAAGGCGGCAATCAAGATCCACTCTGCTCCGCCGGGCATGCCCCAGCCCAGGAACAAGGGGGTACCAGTGGCGGTCATGAACATCGAGTGAAGCATATCCAGTTCCTCTTTTTAACGTGCAGACAAATGCCTAGCGGCCGATCCTTTAGTTCATTATACGTCCGAGAAGCTTCCGGGTTAAAGCTTCGGGGAGCGCAAAATCGACAGAAGGCGTGTGATATCGGGTGGTAGGGGGGCCCGCAAGGTCATTTTTTCCAGGGTGGCGGGGTGAACGAAGGTAATCTCGGCAGCATGGAGAGCCTGCCGTTCCATGCGGAAATCGCCGTATTCGAAAATTCGTCCGCCGTACATGGTGTCGCCGACGATGGGGAAACCTCGGGCGGAGAGGTGGACGCGGAGCTGATGGGTTCGGCCGGTCTTGGGGTGTAATTCCACCAAGGCGAAGCGGCCGGCGGGCATGCGGGCGGCGCGATCGGCGGGGAACTCGCTGGGTTGAAGTTTGGCTTGGGGGGATTCGTTGAAGATTTCCTGGATTTCGTAGTGGGTGACCGCAGGTCGGCCGCCAGCTTCGAGTTTACGGACCGCCTGCTTTTCGCGGACATAGCGATCGCGGCCAATGGGCATGTCGATGATGTCGGCAAGCAGTTCGGGGACGCCATGGATGACGGCGAGGTAGGTTTTCTGGATGGTGCGATTCTCGAATTGCCGGGCCAGTCGCCAGTGAGCTTCATCGCTCTTGGCGACGAGCATGATGCCGGTGGTATTGCGATCGAGGCGGTGGAGGATGCCGGGCCGCCAGGCGCCGTTCACGGAACTCCACTTCTGGCCGTAATGGACCAATGCGTTGACCAGGGTACCGGTCCATTTGCCGCGGGCAGGGTGGACCATAAGGTCGGCCTGTTTGTTGATGGCCATGAAGTGCTCGTCTTCGTAGACGATGTCGAGGGGGATGGGTTCCGGGACGATTTCGTTGACCGGCTCGGGAGGGGCGACCATTTCGACGATGTCGCCGGCTCGGGGGTGATAGCTGGCTTTGATCACCTTGCCGTTGGCCGTGACCAAACCCTCATCGATGAGGCGTTGGACGCCGGCGCGGGAGAGATAGGAGACGCGGTCGGTGAGGTATTGATCGACTCGCCGGGTGAGATTCTTACTGACGCGGAAGCGGTAATGCTCGACTTCTTCCTCGGTTTCGCTGGTCGAGGAGAGAAGTTCGGCTTCGTTGTCCGGTTTGATGATATCGTCGGGAAATTCGCTCTGTGCTGTCATTCTTATTTCACGGGCTGCGTGGTCGCCGGTGGATTCGGGGCGCTTAAGGCCGGGGCCGGCTGCGCTGCAGCGGGTTGAGTGCTTGGGGTCGCAGGCTGAGTGCTCGGCTGGGGTGCGATCCAGACAGGTTGTTGAAGTTGAGGCAAGCGATCGAGATGCCATTTGGCTTCTTCTTTGAGCACCAGGGGAGCGTTGGCGGTATTCGCGACGGCTTCGTACTGCTCCTTGGCGACGGCCCAGAACTTGTTCTGTCCGGCGTTGGCCTTGGCGGTGCGGTCGGCCTCGTAGGCTCGATTTTCAGCAATCGCGGCCAAACCCAGATGGGCGGCGGCGGGCGCGTACCCCTTGGCCTGGGAGATGCCGAGCACTTTAGTATAGGCTTCTTCGGCCTTGTTCAGCAGGACATCGGAGGGTTGATCCGGCCGCAAGGAAGGCTGGGTGGCGGCTTGCGGAGAGATCGGATAATTGGCCAAGGCCCAGTAGTAATCGCCGAGGGTGAGATAAGCTTCCGCCTGGATCTGGGGGGCATCGGAGCGGTTCAGGGCATCGCTGATGAGCTTGACGGCCTGGGAGACCTGGCCGGGGGGAGTGCCGACGCGGAGTTCGGCAATGAGGCTTCGGGCCGCGGCGAGATTTTCGGTGGCTTCGGCGGCGGCTTTCACCGGCGCATTGAGGCGATAGCGAAGCAAGACAATCGCCAAGGCCAGGACGAGAATTCCCAACAGGATGCGTGTGCCGTATTGCTCCCAGAGTTGGGGGGCTCTCCAGCGGAGCCAGAGGGCAAGCGAATTGGTTTCCAGTTCATGCCGCCGTTCTGCTTTCATAGAACAGGGGAGTGTAATGGTGGATATAGGGGAAAGCAAACGTGTGTGGGGGAGGTCCGATATATTTGGGGATGGTAATTGGTGGATAGTAGCTAGTGGATCGTGGGGAGATTGGGGGAGTTTTCCGAGAGGATGGGGGGGACGATTGCTTGACTCTGCCTGCATCAACTTTTATTCTCGTGAACGCGGAACGCGCTCTACACACCGTGACCTTCGCTGGCACAGGTCGCGAAGCTGTGCCGAGAGGACGTGCCCGCTCGGCGGTCCGAGCCCGTACGGCCGGTAAAAACCGAACAAGGGTCGTAGAGTCTCTCACCTTTGGAGGCCAGCCTCATGATGCGATTGCCTCGTTCGCTCCCTTCTAAGCTGATGGCTGCTGGGGTTGTGTGTTTGCCATTGGCTTTGGGTGGTCAAGTGTTGGCACAAGCGGCGACCGAGCCGGCTGCGACCAATCAAGCTGCCGTGGCCCCGGCCACGACGCCGGCTCCGATTGCCCCGGAACTGGCCCAGACGGCAGAAGATTTCTGGCACTATGCCTCGATTGCGCGGTATGACCTGGCCAAGGCCGCGGGAGAGAAGATCCTCGGCATGTCGGCTGAGCCGATGGCGGTTTACAACGCGTTTGAAGCGGTGGTGGCGGATAAGAATCGCCGCGTGGTTGCCGAGAAGCGGGTGGAGCTCTATGAGCGTCTCCTGGCCTGGCAGCGGGTGGCGGAGCTGAAAGATGTATCCGCGAAGCTGTTGACGGTCTTTAACAAGGCCAAGTACACGCGGCGGGCAGACACCGCGTTCATCGAAACGAACATTCAGCGGCTGATCGTGAACAGGCGTGCCTATGAGCTGGCGATGCAGCAGCTTCGCCAGAGCGGCGAGCTGTCGGTTCCGATCATGCTCAACTATCTGCGGGATCCGGCCAAGAAGCAGTACTACGTGGCGATCCGCAGCGCGCTGCGGGATCTGGGGATCAAGGCGCTGAATCCGTTGCTGGCGGCGACGGAGATGAAGGATTGGAACACGCTGCTGTGGGTGGTGTCGGCGTTGGGCGACATTGGCTACGACAACGCCGTGCCGTATCTGGTGCGGCTGACGCAGAGCAAGGAGACGCCGCAGGCGGTGAAGGAAGCGGCGGCGCAGTCGCTGCTGCGGCTGAACGTGAGCAACCCGCGTGAGCTGAATGCCGCCCAGTTGTTCTATGAGCTGGCGGAGAAGTTCTACTATGAGAAGGCCTCCATCGTGCCCGAGCCGGGCAGCGATGCGGGTTTCATGTGGTCGTGGACGGAAGCGGGACTGAGCAAGAAGAACGTCCCGGCGGTGGTGTTCAACGAGGACATGGCCCTGCGGGCGTGCGAATATGCCTTGCGTCTGGATTCGAGCCGCGGCGACGCGGTGAGCTTGTGGCTGGCTTCAGCGTACAAGCGTGAAGTGGAGCTGCCGCAGGGCGCGGCCGACCCGATGTGGGAACAGGACCACGCGGCGACGCATTTCTATGCGGTGCACGCGGGGACGCAGCACCTGAATCCGGTGCTGGACCGGGCGATCCGCGATCGCAACAGCGAGATTGCCCTGAAGGCGATCAAGAGCCTGCAGGAGATCGCGGGTTCGAGCAGCCTGTTCACGGGCGAAGAGAATCACCCGATTCTGGCGGCGCTGCGGTATCCGGATCGGCAGGTGCGATTCGAGGCGGCGTTCACGGTTGCCCAGGCGTTGCCGCAGAAGGCTTTCGCCGGGCAGGATCGCGTGGTGCCGATTTTGTCGGAGGCCCTGGCGCAGACGGGCAAGCCGGGCGTGCTGCTGGTGGGGCGTTCGCAGGATCAGATCAACAGCCTGAAGGGCAAGCTCGGACAGGCTTACCATGTAGAAGGCGCCACGACCGCGGAGGCGGCGGTGAATGCCGCGGCCAACATGAGCGGCGTGGATATCGTGGTGGTGAACGAAGATCACCCGCAGATCGACCGGTTGTTCAGCGAAGTTCGCGACAACGTTCGGCTGGCGGGCGCGGGCATGCTGATTCGGGTGGCGTCGGAAGCGGCGTCGCCGTTTGCGGCCCTGGCGCAGACCAATCCGCTGATCAGTGTGACGGCGGCGAAGGACGAGACGCTGGCGGCGGTTGTGGAAGCGGCGCGGAAGCGTGCGGGTGGGCTGCCGACTGACGAGCAGGTGGCGACGTCGTACGCGTTGCGATCGGCGGAACTGCTGGGCAAGCTGGCGTTGTGCCGCGGGCAGGTGCTGGACCTTTCGGTGGCGCAAGGGACGATTCTGGCGGCGTTGAACGACGCCCGTGTCGAAGTGATCAAGGCTGCGGGCAATGTGCTGGCTCTCTATAGCACTCGCGAGGCGCAGGCGGGTCTGTTCGACAAGGCGATGGACGACAAGACGGCGGGCGATCTGAAGGTTTTGTTGTTCAAGGACTTGTCCACCAATGCCAAGTTCTTTGGCAACCTGTTGGATCAGGAGCGGATCGATGCCCTGACGAAGCTGGTGGCGACAGCGGGCGATGCTACGGTTCGCTCGGCCGCTGCAGAGGCCCATGGCGCTTTGAATCTTCCTGCGGATCAGGTGAAAACACTGATCCTTCAGCAAAGTAAGAAGTAATAGAGACAAGTGGATTAGGGTCAATTAACGGCCTTCGGTCCTCTGGGCCGAAGGCCTTTTCATTGGAGTGTTGCCAGGAATTGGCAGCGGGATTGGCCGGGGAGCCCGGCCCTGCGGGCCGCCGCTAAACGCGCCGTGGATCAGGTTGTTTGTATGGATCGATCGTTGTCATCGGCAGCCTCGTCTTTGAAACACGCCTCGGTGTCAGGGGTGCTGGCGCCGGTGCCGGAGGTGCTTTCGAACCGCACGCTGTTGGGGCAGATTGTGGCGCTGTCGCTGCCGATCATGGTGGAGCATGTGCTGCACATCGCGGTGGGGCTGACCGATACGTACATGGCGAATCATTTGCCGGCGCACGCCGCGGCGGGGACGGCGGCGGTGGGGACGATTTCCTACTTTCTCTGGTTCATCGGGCTGATTGTGACGGCGGTGGGGACGGGCTCGACGGCGATTATCGCCCGGGCCAAAGGGGCGCGGCATCGCTCGCTGGCCAACAGCGTCTGCGGGCAGTCGATCCTGACGGGGATGGTGCTGGGGCTGGCGGTAGGGATGCTGGTGGTCGTGGCA
>JBLNDH010000743.1:0-9263 GCA_050261455.1 Bacillota bacterium | reverse complement strand
ACGCCTCGAGCACCTCCTCAAAGCCACCCTCGACGCCGGCCATCAGGCGATCCTCCTGCTCAATCGTCGCGGCTACTCCAATTTCGTCTACTGCCCCTCCTGTAGCCATGTCATGCAGTGCAAGTACTGCGACGTAACCCTGACCTATCATCGCTCCGCCGGCGTCAAAGCGCACGGCGGCAGCTTCGCCGAGGGCATCCACACGGGCCAATTGCATTGCCACTATTGCCTGGCCGTCAATCCGCTGCCCGACAAGTGCCCCGACTGCGGCAAGAAACTCTCCCTGTTTGGCCTGGGCACCCAACGCGTCGAAGAGGAAATCCAGCACAAGTTTCCCGACCTCAAATACGCTCGCGTAGACAGCGACACCATGCGCAGCCTCAAGGACTATGAATCCTTGCTGGGACGATTCGCCAAGGGCGAACTGCAGGTGATGCTCGGCACTCAGATGATCGCCAAGGGGCTCGACTATCCCAACGTCACCCTTGTCGGCGTCATCAGCGGCGATACCGCTTTGGCCCTGCCCGATTTCCGTGCCGCCGAGCGCACCTTCCAGCTCATCACCCAGGTGGCCGGCCGTGCCGGCCGTGGCGACGTCCCCGGCCGCGTCGTCCTCCAAACCTTCCTCCCCGATGACCCCACGATCCAGGCTGCCATCAAGCAGGACTATCTCTCCTTCGCCCGCCGCGAGCTCCTGACCCGCCGCGAAGTCGGCCTCCCCCCCATGAGCCGAATGGTCCGCATCATCCTCCGCGACAGCGACCTGGACCGCCTCCACGCCCGCAGCGAAAAACTCGCCGCCATCCTGGCCAGCGTCATCGCCACCGCCCCCTCCACTTCTTCTTCCTCCCCCTCCGTGCCTTCTTCTGCTCCCGTCACCCTCAAGGGCCCCATGCCCTGTGCCATCAACCGCATCTCCGGCTACCACCGCGTCCAACTTCTCCTCTTCAGCCCCAGCGCCACCTCCCTGCAACGCGTCCTCACCCTCGCCCGCCAGCAAAAAGCCTTCGCCGACAGCGACCGCATCGCCGTGGATGTGGACCCCATCTCCCTCCTCTGACCCATTCGGGAAGCGTTGCGCTTTTGGCTAAAATCCGAAAATTCTTTCTCGGTTTTCCCCAGGAAAACCCGCACTTCCGCAAAACAGTGTTGCGTCAGAAACCCCTCTTTCGCGCAACGCCCCCGTGTATAGGGAGGCACTGCTATGCGCACGTGGTTTGTCCTGTTCCTGGCCCTCACCCCGTCTCCATCACTCTCCTTGCGCCCACACTCCGTTACTCCCATACCCCGTTACTCCGTCACTCTCCTCTTCGCCCCGTCGCCCATTCGCCGTTTCGCCGCTTCGAATCCCAGCAACCCCTTACGCATTACGTTCTTACGCATTACGCAAGGGTGGCTCCCGGTGACTCTCGGTGGCTCCCGGGAGGTTCCCGGTGTGCCCACCCCGGTCTTCCCGCGGTCCCCGGGTGGGCTCCAGCGCCGTTCCCCGCCCCCCCGTCCGCTTCTTGCGGATTTCGAATGCCCCTTTGCGTTTTGCCTACACTGCCATATCCTTTTTGCCCTATGACTCTGAAAGAGCGGGCCGCGGAGGCAGCTGTTGCCTTCGTCCAAAGCGGCATGATCCTGGGCCTGGGAACCGGTTCCACGGCCAATTGTTTCCTTCAGTCGCTTGCTAACGCACTGAATACAGGCAAGTTGCGCAATATCCGAGGCGTGCCGACTTCCCGGCACAGTGAAGAGTACGCGCGGCAACTGGGGATCCCCCTGGCTACCCTGGTCGAATGCCCCAATCCCGACCTTACCGTGGATGGGTGCGATGAAGTTGATCCGCACGTGGACCTGATCAAAGGCCTCGGCGGGGCTTTGCTTCGTGAAAAGATCGTCGCCCAGAACTCCAAACGCCTGATCATCATCGCCGACAGCACTAAACGCGTGCCGGTGCTGGGATCCCGCCACCCGCTTCCGGTGGAGGTGGCGGTCTTTGGGCATGAAGTCCACGTGGCCTACTTCCAGAAGCTCGGGGCCGTCCCCGTCTTACGCCGCACTCCCGATGGCAAGCCCTTTGTCACCGATAACGGCAACTACATCTACGACTGCCGGTTCAAGCAGATCGATCGGCCGGTCGAACTGGAGGCTGAATTGCGAGCTCGAGCGGGAGTTGTGGAGTGTGGCCTGTTCCTCCATATGGCTGAGCGGGTGCTGATCGCCGGCGATAGCCGCGTCGAGGAAATACGGCGCTGATCAGGGGAAATGCCGTTTGATCACCAGGACGCTGTTCTTGCTGCCGAAGGCGATGCAGTTGCAGACGGCGGTGTCAATCCGGACTTGGCGAGCCTTGTTGGGAATATAATCCAAATCGCATGCGGGATCGGGGTGATCGAGATTGATCGTGGGATGCAGGATCCCGTCGCGCAAGGCCAGCACCGTAGCGGCCAGTCCAGCGGCCCCGCAGGCACCTTGGGGATGGCCGATCATGGATTTGGTCGAGCTGGCGGGAATAGACGAGCTCCGATGGCCAAAGCACTTGCGCACGACGGCCGTCTCCAATCGGTCGTTCAGTTCGGTACTGGTGCCATGCAGATTGATGTAGCCGATCTCGTCCTTCGCGACATTGGCATTCTGTAGCGCCAGTTCCATCGCACGGACCGGCTCGGTAACCTCGGGATCGATCTGTACGCGATGGTACGCATCGCACGTGGAGGCGTATCCGACCAGCTCAGCCAGGACGGGGGCTCCGCGTGATAATGCATGCTCACGCTCCTCCAGTACAAACATCCAAGCGCCCTCGGCCAAGATGAACCCATCGCGATCAATGCTGAAAGGGCGGGAGGCTTGAGACGGATGATCCCATCGGCGGGTGGAAACAACCCGCATCCTCTCGAAGGTCGTCAGGATGCCCGGAGAGATGGGCGAGTCGGCGCCGCCGGCCAACATCATGGGGATGATGCCGTTGCGAATGAGCATCGCGGCATAGCCAATGGCATCGGTGCTGCTGGTACATCCGGTGGAAAGAACATGCGAGGGCCCTCGCAGATGCAGGGCAATCGAGAGTTCGCTGGAGAGATTGCCCGGCGTTCCTGCGGTAATGGAGAAGACCGATCCCTTGCCTTCAAGGAAAAAGACGCGGTACTGGTCCTCAACGAACGCCATGCCTCCGCCGCCGGTCCCAAGGGCGACTCCGATCGAACGCTGGGATTCGATGTCTTGAAGATCGATTTGGAGGTGAGCCCGGGTCAATGCTTCGCGGGATGCGGCGATGGCGAGCGGAACCATGCGCGGGACCCGGCGGGTTTCGGCTGGTCCGATCACTTCGGACGGATCGAAATCGGTGACTCTTCCGACGATACGGGTTTGCAAAGCAGGGGGGGCGGCTCCACTTTCGCCATTGAGCCAGCGGAGGCCGCTCACACCATGGGCCAACGAATGGGCATAGGCCTCTACGTTGTTCCCGTTGGGGCTGACTACACCCATGCCCGTGATGACCACTCGCCTATGGGCCGACTGCAGCATGAGTCCTCCTTCCTCCCATCCTAAGCTGAGGCTGCTTGCCTTGTCAGCGGGCTAATGTGGCGGACGCGAGGGGGGGGAAGACTCGTGGTAGCGCTTTTACCGAGGCTCCACGCGTAAGGGATCACTTCGCACGACGCCGACGGCGGAGATCGAGTCTAGTCTGGCGGCAAAGTCGATGTCGTCCGGCAGTCCTGCGTCGAGGACGTTTCGCCCACCTTGAGCATCGGCCAGGGCCGCACGCAGATCGTGGCGGGTTGCCTCGAACAAGTGTAAGGCCAGCCGAGCCACATCGGATGCCAGGGTGAGGGCTTGATGCTTCTGCAAGGCGTGGAGGATAGCGCCGGCTCCGATCAGATCTTCCATAGCCACGTGGCCATTGGTTCCGGCACACAGCAACGTGGCATTCAACTGAAGGGCATGCAAGTGGGCCGCGACGGCTGCGGCATTCACAATTGCGCCCGTCAACATGATCTTGGCATTGCGGGCGGCGATGATGGCTCGGGTGCCATTGGTCGTGCTCATGAAGACGGCTCGCCCGGCATGGTTGGGCCCGAAGGCGCCGGGACTGTTGCCCAAGTCAAAGCCAGGGGGTGGCAGACAGCGGACTTCTCCGCAGAGGAGTGCTTCGCCTGGATAGGCCTTGGCGGCTTGTTGAGCAGAGGCCACGTCGCCGAAGATGCGGATTTCCTTTACGCCGGCAGCCAAGGCGGCTGCCATGGAGGTTGTGGCTCGAAGGACGTCCAAGACAACCACGGCCTGCGTGTCGATGCCCGTGGGCAGGTCTTTGGGAAGCAGTGTCACATCAGTGATCATGTCGAGTAGCTTACTGGGGCGGGCAGGAGCTTTTAAGGGTGTGGTAGAAAAGAGCAGCGGCACGAACCGTTTGTTCGTGCCGCTGTCCTCATGCTCAATTGATGTCTAGTCCGTGACGATTTGTCGCTAGTGATAACGATCGGCGTTTTCCAGGATGCTCCCGGGGCGTGCGAACCGCTCAAACGCTTCGCCGTGGCACTTGGGGCAGAATTTCGGGGGAACTACGGAGTCCTCGGGCTCATAGCCGCAATTGCGGCACTGCAACTGGAATACGGCGATGCGGCTAATGCTGCGTGCGAAGGGGTCGTATGTGGCAAAGCGTCCGTTCGATTCGAAGCGTTCCATGCTAATCGACATAGCTAACTCTCCTTGTCTTGGATCGGCTGCGGGGGTCAATGCCGCAGCCAAGGAGAGATAGGGCAAAGCTCGTACCACTTGGCGAAGATCAGCAGGTCTGGTGGTAAAACATGGTTCAGCACGCTCGGTAGGCTTGATTACACAGAAACACACCCCTTATAGAGAGATACGCTGTGCGACAAAAAGTCATACTATCCGACAAAGTGTCGTGACAGCGGCGGAATGTCACGTCAGCTGAGCGGCTTCCTTTTCCATTTGGTACTGGCGAAGCTTCCGTTGCAGGGTTCGCACGGAGATGCCCAAGCTCTCAGCCGCCCGTGTTCGCTTCCCGCCACATTGCTCTAAAGCCTTGGTAATGGCCAACTTCTCGAGCTCCTCCATCGTCATGCCGGTGGGAAGCTCTTTGTGTGGTACTGGTCCCAAAGAGCCTTCTGCGATGCGCTCTGGGAGATCGGCCTCGGTGAGCGTGTCCCCATCAGCCAAGACCATCATGCTTTCAAGGGTGTTCCGCAGTTCGCGAACATTTCCCGGCCAGCGGTAGTTCATAAACCGCCTCATGACTCCCGAATCCACCCGCTTGGCGGGGGTGTGCTTCTGCTCCGAGATTTCTTTCAGGAAGTGCTCGACGAGCAAGGGGATGTCGTCTGGCCGCTCGCGCAGGGGTGGCAAGGTAATGGTCACGACGTTCAGGCGATAGAACAAATCCTCGCGGAACTTGCCCTCGTGGACCATTCGGTGAATGTCCCGACTGGTTGCCGCCAGCACGCGGACATTGACCTTCTTGTCTTCGTACCCGCCGACCGGGGTGACCGTAAAGGTTTCGAGAACGCGCAACAGCTTGGCTTGCAAGCCGAGTTCGAAGTCGCCGATTTCGTCGATAAACAGGGTTCCGCCATCGGCTTGCTCGAAACGGCCAATGCGGCGGTCGGTGGCTCCGGTGAAGGCACCGCGGACGTGCCCGAAGAGCTCGCTTTCGACCAGAGTTTCGGGAACGGCGGCACAGTTCACCGCCACGAAGGGGCCTTTTTTCCGCGGGCTGTTGTGATGTAAGGCTTGTGCGACCAGCTCTTTACCCGTTCCACTTTCGCCAAGGATGAGCACAGTGCTGTCCACCGGTGCTGCCCGCTGGATCTTGGCGAACACATCTTTCATCTGCTTGGATTGTCCGACAATCTGATCGAGGCCGAAGCGCTGATCGAGCCGTCGCCGTAGATTGTCCAACTCCTTGTCCTTCGCCATCTGCTCGATCGATCGACGGATAAGGAGGATGAGTTCGTCCGGGTTTACGGGTTTGGTAATGTAGTCGTAAGCTCCCGCTTTGATGGCTTCAACGGCGCTATTAATGCTGCTATGACCGGTAAAGAGGATGAACTGGGTGTCCCCCCTGCGTTTTTTCCAGAGTTGCAGCAGGTCCAACCCGCTCACATCCCCCATGTTCAGGTCACTCAAGACCACGTCGACGTTTTCCTCAAGGTAGCCTAACGCCTTGTCGGCGCTTTCGGCTCCAAAGACGGTAAACCCTTCGGTCTTAAGGAGCTGCATTATGGCGCGCCGCTCGTTTTCATGGTCTTCAACGACAAGCACTCGTCCGGCTGCGCTCATGAAGATGTCCTAACTCCTGCGTTGATCAGGTCATTTTGTCCACTCTGACGATATGTCATACCACAGCGCCGGGCAATTCCACAATCATAATTCCTTTCATACAATCCATTGGGCATGGCCAGGCGGAATCGACAATTAGAAATCTCTCTTGCTGCCAAATGCCAGCTGCTGTTTGGCGCAGCAGTTGTCCTTATTATAGGCGCGACATTGGCTGTCCCATGGCAGCGCATGGAACAGTTGATGGATCAAATCAATGAGCGAGTTGCTCGCGTCTTGGCCGAGCGGGCGGAGGCCGATCACTTAACGCGGCAGCTTGAGGCCCACAATAGTCCGACGCTTCCGGCTACACGCCCGCAAACATCTTCGCAGGAGGGGCCCAGCACGGCTCCTGCGGTAGCGGCCTCGCCGGATAAACCCTTGATCCGCATGAAGCTACTGCGCCAGACCTCGGGGGATCTGACGCGTTTTGAGGTTCGCGCTCTGGAGCATTACCGGCATGAGTCGGACACGGAGCCGTATGTCCGGCGTCAACGATTCAAAGACGGGACGGCGTATTACCGGTTTGCCCGTCCCTTGTACGCCCGGGAGACTTGTCTGGGATGTCATCTGGCGGATCTTTCCCCCCTGAAGGCCGACCCGGCCCGTGCGGCGCTGCTCAAGAAGCCGCCGGTCCTGGGGATCGTGGCGGTTGAAATCCCTTATCAGGTGGATGAAAACCAATATCTACGGAACCGCATTTTTCTTTTGCTGGCCGGACTGCTTGCCGGAACGCTGGCCATTGCCGTGTTCTATCTGATTACCACCCGCCTGATCCTGGGGCCGGTCCGCATCCTGCGTGAGACGGCTGAGAAGGTCAGCAAAGGGGATTTGAACATTCGCTCCGATATCAGCACGGGCGATGAATTCCAGAAGCTCTCGGAGACCTTCAATCGAATGCTAGGCAGCCTGCAGCAGAGTGAGGATCAACTCCGCGCGATCAACAAGAGCCTGGATCTGAAGCTTGGGCAGATGGCCGAGAGCAACCTTGCCCTGTATGAGTCGAATCGCCTGAAGAGCGAGTTTTTGGCGAACGTCAGTCACGAATTGCGGACGCCTTTGAATTCGATTCTCGGCTTCGCCGAGTTGTTGAAGGATGCCTATCCGGCCATTGATGCCAAGGTCAATCGATATGTTCAGAACATCCTGACCAGTGGCCGGAATCTGTTGGACCTGATCAATGATCTGCTGGACCTGGCCAAGATCGAGGCGGGGCGGATGGAGGTGCGTTCGGAGCCATTGAGCCTGACTGATCTGTTTGAAGGGCTGATCAGCATTCTTAAACCGCTGGCGGAGAAGAAGGACCTGGCGTTGGTGGCAAGCGTGGCCAGTGACGTGCCGATCATGCAGACCGACCCGGCCAAGCTTCAGCAGGTTTTGTACAATTTCCTGTCCAATGCCATTAAGTTTTCGCCGGTCTCCGGGCAGATTGAGGTACGGGCTGAGCGGTGCAACGAGGAGCGGGTGCGGATTTCGGTGGTGGATCAGGGCCCGGGCGTTCCTCCGGACAAGCAGGATTTGATTTTTGAGAAGTTCCGCCAGATCGACGGTTCGGCTACCCGCGAGCATGGGGGCACGGGGCTGGGACTGGCGATTTCAAAGGAGCTGACAACACTGCTGGGGGGCAGCATTGGCGTGCAGAGTACACCTGGCCAAGGTGCCACCTTCTGGATCACGTTGCCGCTGAAGATTGAAGCGGGGGCTCATAGCATTCAGGGGACACAACGCAAATGAGGACTGTTGTGTGTCCGGCTGGAGCCGTTCCCGTTTGAGTGTACAGCTGGCTCTGAATCCTCACCCCCAGAGATACCGGGAGAGGGGGGAAGAGCAGAGGGGGACACAGATTTCACAGATTGCATAGACTGGGGATTGGCGGATCGGCGCTGCTGGGTCCGCGAAGCCGCAAGCGTGATCTTGGGTCGGAGGGCGGATCACCACACTTAATTGATAATTGAAAACTGACAATTCTCAATTGTCAATTGGGGGACCCAGGGATGAATCCCTGGGCTTGGAGACATGGGAGCAGGGTCGGGGCAGAGGACGTAGCTTTGAGGGGAAGAGAACCCAGGGAACGAGTTCCTGGGGCGTTGTGAGGTGTCGGAGGGGGCGGTTGGGGGGCATCTGTTGCGCCGAACCCTCACTCCAATCCTCTCCCGGAGTACCGGGCGAGGGCGAGGAGGGGGAAGAGGGGGAAGTCGGCGGGAACCTCCACCTTCCGAGGCTCCAGGCGAAATTCCGATCAACGATGCGCTCTGTAACCCGGCGTGAGTGGTACACGTGGGTTGCAGGCAAGCTGTGGCCCAGGAAGCGGGTGAAGCGAATTCAATATGGGGAGGCCATATTCAATACCATACGTTCATCACGATGGCGGCCTCGCGGATCTTGCCTTCGAACTGTCCGATGGTGGTGGTGACGAACTTGACCTCAATTTCGGGATGGGCATCCAGCCACTCGTTGATTTTGTCGTCGAGGAACAACATGCCCTCTTCGCTCAGTCGGCCATGGAAGGATCGCACGCGTACGGCGCCGTGGCCGGTGGCGTTGGGGGCGCGTTTGTAGGTATGGCCTGAGGAGGCGACATGCGGGGCGCTGCCGCTGAGCGACTTGATCTTGCTGACGTTTTGCTTGCCGGCGTCATCGACCAAGCTGATGGGGTCACCCGAATCATGAGGCTTGGCAGTGGGCTGAATCGGAATGGTAATCTTGCTTGGGCCTGATGCGGGCGTTGGCGTGATGGGGCGGATACTTGGTGCGGCCCCTGGCTGTGGCGGTGAGATCCCTGGCTGGAGTGGACGAACTTCGCTCATATGACCTCCCGATATGATGTTCTACTGCCCGAACAAGATGTGGAACGGACGAAGTATACCTTAAAAGGAGGGCAGTTCCCAGCAAGTTCTGGAGGAAATTGCGGAATAATTTCGGGGTCAATGCATGGACATGGAGGG
>JBLNDH010000742.1:0-3916 GCA_050261455.1 Bacillota bacterium | reverse complement strand
ATGCTCGCCAGCCGAGAGTTTCGTCACCCCCAGCGAATCTGCCGGAGTGCGCGTTCCATAGCACTCCATCATATTCGACCAGTAATACGTCCCGTCGCCCGTGCAACTGGTGAAGTTGGCGCCATCGATGCTGAGGTAAAACCCATCGGCGCTATTGACGCCGAAGGTCCACGTTCCGTCCGCCGGCACGCGGATCATGCCGCTGATCTGCAGGGCATAGTTGGCGTCCTTCCTGGCAGTATCCCCCTTGAACGCCGTGTTGCCGCTGAAACGGCCATCCATCGCCTGGGGATCCATCAGGTTGATCACCGGGGCGGTGTAGTTGTAGAACGTAGCCGTCGGATCCTGTAACAGATTGAATGCATCGTAGATATACTGCAGCGGCGTGGAGCCATACGCTTCGGTGATGGAGAAATGCCCCGCCGCATCATCGCTCGCATCAAATCCAACGCCGGTAGGTCCCTGGTAAGGCCACGCCGAGTCATCAAACGTTGGGAGCGTCCAATCCAAGCCCATATCGCCCGTCGGCACCATCGCCCTGGCCGTCGCGCCAACCGAGATCAGCCCCGGGGCAATGGGATTGGCCACCAGCCCATACGAGACATTGGGAACCTGTCTGGGGTACTTCGGCCCATATTGCGAGGTGATGGTCCGTCCATCGGGTTTGACCAACGCCAGATACTCGCCATCCGGGTCCAGTTTGAAATTCGTGTGCAGTTCCTGCCCGGCAATGCGCTCATCTCGACCGGAAGCACAAACAACCAGGCAGGTTCCCCCATTGAGCGTCACTGCCGGAAATCGCCATTGCGTCAGGTCCGATGCCGAATCGGTCAGGTACCAGCCTTCCAAATTGATGGGTGTGCTGCCAGGATTGTAGATCTCAATCCAATCGGGGTTCTGCTGATAGCGATCGTAAAGGGTAGATCGGTTATCAGCCATGAACTCGCTGATCACCGGATCGGCCGCCGCCAACAACAGCCGACGTTCCATCGGCTCCACCACAGCGTCTGGCCACCCCCCGCGCCCCTCTCGGTTTGTTGTCACTCGCAGTAGTTCTCTCCGCCCGACTTGCCGACCGCTAAACCACCCCTGTTTCCGCAGCTGCATCCGATCCCATAGTCCAGACTTCATCTCAATCCTCCATCCCGGGTTGGCCAAAACGTACCTTTTGACGTTCTGGCCCACCGGAAGTTTCGATGGACTCCCCCCTTCCCGCAAGACCTTACCCCACGCGATCATCGCAACTCCGCCGCCGGCCCTACCGGTGGGATTCCTCCGCAGGCTCCTGCCTTCGGACAACATGTCCATCAATCGCCCACAGTCCTCGGGTTCCTTTCATCGTTGTGCTGGAGATCGCAGTGATCGTCGCTTCATCCTTGATAAACAGCGAATTCCACCGCCCTGGCACATTGTCTGGAATGTCAAACGGCACCGATTTTCCGGAAAAGTTGCGAGCATTCTCATCCCCGATGTACACCACCATCTGCTCGCATTGCCGGCCTTCCCGGCTCTGCACCGAGAGCACCGTCTGGCCACCGGCCAATTGCCGGAGATAAGGTGCACCCGCATAAACATCGCTCGGCAATGGCGTCATGAGCGCCGACCAACGCCGCGGACTTTTGCCATCGACACAGCCTCCCGCCCAATTCTCCGAGAGCGATGAAAAAACGATCGCCGGCTTGAATGCCCCATTCAGGCCATCATCTTCGATGGCCACAACGATGCCTTTGCCGCCCTGAAGAATCAGCGGCACCGGCATCCCGTCACGATGCCCTTTTCGAAAACTCACCGTCTGAGGCGATGACCAGCTCGCCCCATTGTCATCCGACCGGACCATCGTGATTTCCTGTTCCTGACTGGCCCGGTAAAGGTTTTCATTGGCAAAGAACAACTGGATCTGGCCGGAAGGGAGCTGAATCTGCGCCGGCTCCCAGCAGCCGTTCTCCCATCGTGTGTCGGCAGCATACACCTGCGCAGACGCCGACCATGTCTCTCCACCGTCTCTGCTCACGCAGACTTTGATGGCAAACGGGTGTTTCCCATCCTTCGGCCGCTCATTGTAGGACAGCAACACCCACCCATTGCGAAGCTGAAGGATCTCCGGATTGGCCGCGGCGCCAAACAGGTAATCATCAACCCGGATCGGTCTATCCCACGTTCGCCCATCATCCCGGCTCTTGCGAGTCCAAACCCCACCCTTCTTCTCATAGGTGCAAAGAATCTCCTTGCTGGCCAGCCGAATCATCCGACCATACACGGCGGCCGGCTCAATCAAGGTCAGCGTTTTCTGATCCCAATCAATCCGGACCGAATCCGCATGGGTACTGTGCACGAGGCACAGCACGGCCGCCCAAACCAAGCATCCCTTCCATAGTCGACTCATCGGCTCCCGTCCATTCCACTGCAATCTGCGGACACCAATACCCTTTACCCGCGTGGCTTTTGATTCTTCGAGAACCACTCCCTCAACAGCTTCTGCCGATCCGTCTCCTCTGCCGCCGGCTTGATGTGCTCCCGCTCCTCGTCATGTTCGACACTCCACCCCTGCCATTCCCGGAATGCATGATAGCTCCAGTCCCAGCCATGAGCTTCGAAGATATCGATCACATCCTTCAAATACCGGTACGCACTGTTATCCGGTGCCCAGCGGATCGCGCTGAACTCGCCAATATAAATGTGCACCCCGTAGTTCCGCTGAAAGTCGATCACCGCCTTCAGAGCCAGCTCGAGTTGCGCCTTATCCCAAGCCTTTCCCTCGATCATCCCCGGATAGACCACCCTCGGCCCCTGGCCAAACACCGTCTGGTGCGTGAACGCCATCGGCATGTACATGTGCACGCTGTACACCACGTTCGGCTCATCGATCGGATAAAAGTCCCGCAATCCATCCGGCGATCCCCAATCGGCCGGCTCCACAATGATCGCCCGATCCGGATCAATCGCATGAACCGCCTTCGCCGCCCGCTCCGCCAGCCCTCGCCAGTCCTCGCAATCATCCCCCACTACGCCTTCGACGGGCTCATTGGCCAAATCAAACCCCCAAATGACCTTGTTCCCCTTGTATCGCCGGGCCATCTTCTCCCAGACCCCAACAAACTTGTCCTGCGCCGCCTTCTCGGTAAACAGCCGATCATCCGAGCCGATATATCCACTCACCGTTCGACTCCCCCCCGGCGGCGAATGCAGATCCACCACGACCCGAATCCCATACTTCTCACACCATGGCATCGCCGCATCCAATCGCTTCAGCTCCCCGTCCAGCCACGCATCATACTGATCCAACGTCGTCTCCCGCCCCGGCGCCACATTTCGGATGATCTGCCACCGCAGCAGGTTGGCATTCCATTCCTTCCCCAGCACGCGCAACCCCGCCTCATCGATATTCGGATTGATCATCGCCCCCCGCAGCCTGGATAAATCGTGCCCCTTGTACACCACCGCCGGCTTGACCCGTGGCGTCATCACCACCGGCGCTTTCCCCACCGTCACCCGCACATCGTCAAACCACACCTTCCCCGAAACCGCCTCCAGCCCCAGCACCAACGTCGCGCGCGTGGCATCCGCCGGAATCTTCGCTGCAAACGCCACCCGCCGCCAATCAAAGCTCCCCGCCTCCAGCGTCGCCGCCGGCCACGACTTCCCACCCGGCCCCTCCACCGCCAGCATGAACTTCACCCCATTCCAAGGCATCGGCTTGGCACTGACCTCCTCCGCCTTGATCATCGCCGAGCCATACACCATATACCCCCGCATCTGCTCCACCGGCAGCGCAATCGAGACGACGGACGTCCCCGCCGTCACCCCCGCTGCCCGCTCCACAAGCAAGCTCTGCGCACTCTTGTACCCCCCCGCCACCTTCCCCTGGCCCGCCCAAGCTGATAATGCCTGCGGCCCTTCAAAATCGCTCTGAAAGAAC
>JBLNDH010000741.1:0-15400 GCA_050261455.1 Bacillota bacterium | reverse complement strand
CTTGGCAGAGAGTATGCTTACTGGGCAGAATGAAGGGGCGAGTCGTTGGTGCGATTTAGCGCACTTCAGACGATACGAGGTGCGCTAAAGCGCACCCTACGAGAATGCATGGGCGAGTGAGCCCATGCCACGCTGAGCGAGCACGGGCGAGACGTCCGTGCTACGTTGGCAGGTCGGTGAGATGGGAGGTGGTTGCATGAGGCAGGGAGTGCGGATTGAGCGGGATGAGCATGGGGTGCCGCATGTGGAGGCGGGGGATGAGAGGGGATTGTACTGGGGGATGGGGCGGTGTCATGCGAGGGATCGGGGACTGGCGATGCTGCTGATGCGGATCGCGGGGAAGGGGCGGATTGGGGAGTGCCTCAGTGGCAGCGATGAGGCGCTGGAGGTGGATGTATTCTTTCGGCGGATGAACTGGGGAGTGGGGTTGGAAGCGGCGATGGAGAAGCTATCGGGGAGGGCACGAGAGTTGTGCGGGGCGTATTGCGAGGGGGTGAACTCGGTTTTTGCCGGGTGGATTCCGTGGGAATTGCGGCTGATGGGGTATCGGGCGGAGCCATGGACAATTGGGGATTCGCTCTTGCTATCGCGGATGACGGGATACCTGAGTTTGGCGCAATCGCAGGCGGATATGGAACGGCTGCTGGTGGAGATGGTGCAGGCGGGAACGCCACGGGGGATGTTGGAGGAATTGTTTCCGGGGATTTTGGAGGGATTGGATGAGGAATTGATCCGGAAGGTGAAGATTACGCAGCGGGTGGTGCCAGCGGGGGTGCGGTGGAATGTGGCGCTGCCGAGGATGATGGCGTCGAACAACTGGGTAGTGGCGGGGTCGAGGACGGCATCGGGGAAGCCAATTCTGGCGAATGATCCGCATCTGGAGACAAACCGGCTGCCGAACATCTGGTATGAGATTGCGCTGCGGTGCGGGGAGCGGTATGTGATGGGGGCGACGATGCCGGGGTTGCCGGCGGTGATCATCGGGAGGACGCCAGATGTGGCGTGGGGGGTGACGTATGCGTTCATGGATGCGGTGGATTCATGGGTGGAGGAATGTCGGGAGGGGAAGTACCGGCGAGGAGAGAAGTGGGTGCCGTTTCGAGAGCGGAAGGAGGTGATTCGGCGAAAGGGGAAGGCGGCGATGGAGGTGACGTTTTACGAGAACGAGCATGGGGTGTTGGATGGGAATCCGTTTGAGGAGGGGCATTACCTGGCAACGCGATGGTCGGGAAGCGAGTCGGGGGTGCAATCGATCACGGGGTTTGTGGAGATGTGGAAGGCGAGGAATGTGGCGGAGGGAATGCGATGCGTGGGGGAGGTGGAATCGGCATGGAACTGGGTGCTGGCGGATCGGGAGGGGAATATCGGGTATCAGATGTCGGGATTGATGCCACGGCGGCGGGAGGGAGTGCGAGGATTTGTGCCGATGAAGGGATGGGAGGAGGAGAACGATTGGCGGGGGTTTGTGGGGAGCGAGGAATTGCCGAGGTGTTTGAATCCGGAGAGGGGGTATTTCATCACGGCCAATCAGGACTTGAATGGATATGGGAAGGCGAAGCCCATCAATGTCTGCATGAGCGGGCATCGGGCGGAGCGGATTGGGGAATTGCTGAAGCACGGTGGGCGGGACAATGGAGCGGGAGGCACGAAGGCACGGAGGCACGGAGGCACGAAGGGGCGCAGCCCCGAGGGAGGGGAGAGAGGAGAGGGATCAGGGCAGTCTCCGGTTGGGGATGCAATTGGCTCTGAACCCTCACCCCGACCCTCTCCCGGAGTACCGGGCGAGGGAGAAGAAGAGGCAGACAGGAATGTCTGCCCCACCAAGGGGAAGGAAAGGGGGCGGTTGACGGTGGAGGATATGTTCCGGGTGCAGTATGACGTGTACTCGGGGCAGGCGGAGGCGTTCATGCGCGTTTTGAGGCCCCTACTGCCCGAGACGGAGCAGGGACGGATTCTGCGAGAGTGGGATTGCCGGTACACGAAGGAATCGCAGGGGGCGTTTTTTTTTGAGCGGGTGTATCGGGGGTTGTTGCAGGAGGTGTTTGGGCGGCATGGGGTGGGACGGGGCGTATGCGAGTTTTTGGCGGGGAAGACGAGCGTGTTTGCGGCGTTTCATGGGAATTTCGATCAGGTTTTGCTGGCGGAGGAATCGGCGTGGTTTGGGGGAGAGAGACGGGAGGAGATCTATCGGCGAGTGGCGGCGGAGATGCTCGAGGTGAAGCCTCGGGCGTGGGGGGAGGAGCAGCAGATGATGCTGCGGCATATCTTGTTTCAAGGGAAATTGCCGCGGTTTCTGGGATTCGATCGGGGGCCGATCCCGCTGCAAGGAGGGCGGGCAACGATTCACCAGGGGACTATCTTGCATAGCCGGGGGAGGCTGGCGAGTTTTACGCCATCGTTTCACATGGTGACGGAGATGGGGGAGGATGTGATTTATACGAATCTGTGCGGGGGGCCATCGGATCGGCGATTCTCGCGATGGTATGCGTCGGGGGTGAAGGGGTGGATGGCGGGAGAGTACCAGGAGATTCGGGGTGCAGAGGCACGAAGGCACAAAGGCACGTAGGCACGAAGGGAGGGAGGAAGGATGCAGGGAAGAGGAGGTGGGAAATCGGTTCAACGCGGAGGGTTGGCTTCGCTAGAGAAGGATGGTCGGGTAGAATCGAGCCTGTTAGCTCAGGTCTGATCGGCTCGATACTTACATATCACTGAAAGGGAATGCTATGGCCGCGAGAAGTGTCAAGGAATTGAAGACGAACACCGGGAACGTGCGTAAGGGCGTGGAGGCGGCGTTGGAGAAGAGCGGCGGCTTGCTGCGGCTGGCGCCGTGCTGGGTGCCGCGGTCGTTCCTGCATCCGGGCAAGAGGCTGAAGCTGAACCCGGATGATTTGTATGCATTCGGGCTGAATCGGGGTGGGATTGATGAGCGGTGGTTTGGATCGACGACGCCGGCGGCGAATGAGAATCGGACGCCGGATGAAGGGCTCAGCTACGTGATCGCAGATGGGGAGCGGTTCACGCTTCAGGACGCGGTGGCGGAAGCGGGGGCGATAATCGTGGGCGAGCGAATTTGGGCGAAGTACAAGCGCTGGCCGGTGTATTCCAAGTTCTTTGACAACATGGGGCCGATCCCGCACCACCTGCACCAGGCGAAAGAGCAGGCAGCACTGGTGGGACAGGATGGCAAGCCGGAGTCGTACTACTTCCCGCCGCAGCATAACAACGTGGGGAATAACTTTCCGTACACGTTCTTTGGGCTGAACCCGGGGACGACCAAGGCGCAGGTTCGCAAGTGCCTGGAAAACTGGAACAAGGGAGACAATGGGATCCTGGATCTGTCGGCGGCGTATCGATTGAAGCCGGGCACCGGGTGGTCGGTGGGGCCATCGATCCTGCATGCCCCGGGTTCGCTGTGCACGTATGAGCCGCAGTGGGGTTCGGATGTGTTCGGGATGTACCAGTCGCTGGTGGAAGGGCGTGAGGTGCCGTGGTCGCTGCTGGTGAAGGACATGCCCAAGGAGAAGCACCACGACCTGGATTTCATTGTCGATCAGATCGACTGGGAAGCCAATACCGATCCGTACTTCAAGGAGAATCACTACCTGGAGCCGATTCCGGTGGCGGATACGCAAAAGGAAGGGTACGTGGACAAGTGGATCACGTACGGGCGGGTGCGCGGGGAGCAGCTGCTCAGCGCCAAGGAGCTGACGATCTATCCCGGGACGAAGGTGACGATCAAGGACAATGGCGCGTATTCGATGATCTGCGTGCAGGGGCAGGGGCGGATGAACAAGCTGACCTTGAACTGCCCGAAGATGATCGGGTTCTACGATCTGACGGAGGACGAGGTGTACTGCACGGAGTCGGCGGCGAAAGCGGGCGTGGTGTTTGAGAACACGTCGGCGACGGAGCCGCTGGTGATGTTGCGGTACTTCGGGCCGGAAGTGAATCCGGATGCGCCGGTGCTGAAGATCAAGGGGAATGTGAAGTTGTAGGGCGTATCTGGGCGAGTGGTGTGAGAAATCAGAGGCACGCAGGCACGAAGGCACGAAGGGAGGGATGAGGGGAGGTGGGGTGGAGTGAAGTGCCTTTGGGCACACGGGCCGGCGTAGAGTTGGACAAGTCGCGGTGAGAGACAGGTGGGGGCGACGATCGCGTCGCCCCCACTGACAATACGAACACATCTTGCAGGAAAGGACATCGAAATGAGCTTGGCTCACAACTATCCGAAGCTGCACAATGCCGCGTGGCCGGGGTTGGTGGGGAAGGGGTCGCCGGGGGCGGAGCCGTGCATCGATCTGGACACGATGATCAACCTGACGGCGGCGGCCGAGGTGAATGGAGTGAAGTTTGATGGGATGGACCTGTTTCTCTTTGATCCGCACATCAACATCGACATCGACGACGATGGGCTGAAACAGCTCGTGGACAAGTTTCGAGCGAAGAATCTTGCGATCGGGTCGTTGGTGGCGCCGGTGTGGGCGGGAACAGGGGGTGGATCGGCGATGGGGAGCGAAGCGGATCGCAAGAACTTCATCGGGCAGGTGCGCAAGGCCTGCCGGATCGGGCGAAAGCTGCGGGACCTGGGCATTCGCCGGTATGGCGTGATCCGGATCGACTCGGCGTGCGGCGTGGAAGAATGGTCGAAGGACCCGGCGGGCAATACCAAGCGTATTGCCGATACGTTCCGCGACGCATGCGTCGTGGCGGAGGATTTTGGCGAGCGGCTGGCCGCGGAAGGCGAGATCTGCTGGGGTGGGATGCACTCCTGGCGGCAGATGGTGAGGCTGCTGGAGATGGTGAACAAGCCGAAGACGCTGGGCTTCCAGGCGGACATGGCGCACACGCTGCTGTACACGCTGGGGTACAACGCGCCGGAGGATGCGCTCCTGCCGCCGAGGTATGACTGGACGGATCGCAAACAACTGGATGAGGCCCTGAAGAAGCTGACGGCGGCGCTGCGGCCTTGGACGATCGATTTTCATGTGGCGCAGAACGACGCGACGGTGAAGGGGTCGGGGACGCATGACAAGACCGGGCGGCACTGCCTGGCGACGGATCCGAATGGAAAGCTGGATATTGCCAAGCACGCGGGGTACTGGCTGCGGAATGAAAGGGGGAAGGTCATCAAGACGATCCGCCACTTGTGCTGGGATGGATGCATGTTCCCCAACGAGGTGATGATGAAGCCGCAGACGTGGAATGACATCCTGGCGGCGATGATCAAGGTGAGGGACCAGCATGGGTGGCAGGAATAGCCAATAAAGCTCGAATGACGAAGCACGAATGTCTAAAGAATGACTAATGACGAATGCCTAAAGGGCGAACGATGAGCGAACTGCAGGATTCGAAGCCTCGGTTTGATCTGGAGGAGCGGACGGCTCGGTTTGGCGAAGCGGTGCTTGCGTTCGCCAGAAGGGTTCCGCTCGATCCGATCACGGAGCCTCTAGTCCGGCAACTGGTGCGATCCTGCACCAGCATTGGAGCCAACTACTGCGAAGCAGATGATACGGGCTCGAAGAAGGAATTTCGGTATCGAATCAGCATCTGCAAGCGGGAATCGCGCGAGACCAAGCATTGGTTGCGAATGCTGGCGACGGCTGCGCCGGACTTAAAGGAAAAGGCTCGGCTGCATTGGCGTGAGGTGAAAGAATTGCATTTGATCTTCGCCTCGATCTGCCGGCGCAAATCACCGCGATCCGATAGCTAGGGACCCTTTCGGGCATTCGTCATTTGTGCTTCGTCATTCTTTAGACATTCGACATTAGGCACTAGACATTTGGACCAATGGGAGACGCACAATGGCAAAACCAGTCAACGTCGGCATGATCGGGTATGGCTTTATGGCCCGGGCGCATTCGAATGCGTATCGGAAGGTGAGCAACTTTTTCGATCTGGATTACCAGCCGGTGCTGAAGGCGGCGTGCGCGAGGAATGAGGCGAATGCGAAGGGGTTTGCGAGCAAGTGGGGGTATGAGTCGGTGGAAACGGATTGGAAGAAGCTGATTGCGCGGAAGGATATCGATCTGATCGACATCTGCACGCCGAATAATCTGCACCGGGAGATTGCGCTGGCGGCGATCAAGGCGGGGAAGATGGTGCTGTGCGAGAAGCCGCTGGCGATGAACAGCGAAGAAGGAATCGAGATGGTTCGGGCGGCGGAAGCCGCGAAGATCCCGAACATGGTGTGGTACAACTACCGGCGGGTGCCGGCGGTGACGCTGGCCAAGCAATTGATCGATCAGGGCAAGCTGGGGCGGGTGTTCCACTTCCGGGCCAAGTTCCTGCAGGATTGGACGATTTCGGCGGACCTGCCGCAAGGCGGGCAGGGGCTGTGGCGGCTGGATGTGAATGCGGCCGGGAGCGGCGTGACCGGGGATCTCTTGGCGCACTGCATCGACACGGCGATCTGGCTCAATGGGCCGATCAAGTCCGTGTCGGCGATGACCGAGACATTCGTGAAGGAGCGCAAACACAACCTGACGGGCAAGGTGGAGCCGGTGGGGATCGACGACGCGTGCGCGTTCATGGCGCGGTTTGCCAATGGGTCGATGGCGACGTTTGAATCGACGCGATACGCCCGCGGGCACAAGGCGCTGTATACCTTCGAGATCAACGGCGAGCATGCGTCGATCGCCTGGGATCTGCACGACCTGCATCGGATGCAGTACTTCGATCACCGGGACGAAGGGATCCTGCGCGGCTGGCGGTCGATCCATGTGACGGATGGGGATCATCCGTACATGGGACACTGGTGGGTGCCGGGATTGCAGATCGGGTATGAGCATACGTTTGTGCACCAGGTGGCGGATTTCCTGGAGGGGCTGGCGAAGGGCAAGCCGGCGGGGCCGACGTTCCGCGATGCGCTGGAGACGCAGCGGGTGTGCGATGCGGTACTGAAATCGGCCAAGAGCGGGCAGTGGGTAGAGGTGGCGAGTTGAGTGCTGAGTGCTGAGTGCTGAGGGGGGAGTGCTCAGTGCTGCGTCGGATAGTTTGAGCGAAGGAGCGTTTGCGGCGATTGATTGACAATCAAGTGCGGCAAAGGCTCCTTCGCTTTTGTATTGGACTCACAGGAGGATCTCAGAATCCCGATGGTCGATGCTACGTAGCGTTATCGCAGGGCGGGCAAGTTGCCTGTGCTACGTTTTGGCCACAGATGGGGCACAGATAGACACAGATAAGTTGCAGCGATGGGAAAGGATCCGGCAGAGGTGAAGATGCACTGCTGGAGCTGCATGGGCGAGCCGCCCATGCTACGTCAATGCAATCAATCCCTGTCAGGGAAGTCCGACCGCGCCACCGAGGAGATAGGACATGGACGCCCTCTTCGCTTATCCAGAACTACCGCACTTAATTGAAAATTGCCAATTAAATGCAGGGGCCTGAATCAGGGGAAAACCGGGGAATTAGGGACCTTGGTAGCAGGGGCGGATCTGGCTTTGAGGTTTTTTTCGCCGGCGCGGGAAAGGGGCATCCAGAAACAGCCGCTGCCGCCGGAGCCGACGACGAGGCGTTCGCCGGCGAAGGCGGGCATGTTGTTGCGGACGCGATCGGGGAGGCTCTTATCGAGCATGGCCCAGGTGTCGCCGCCGTCGCGGGAGAGGAGGACGCCGTCGGCGGTGCTGGCGGCGGCGCGATTGGGGGCGGCCAGGTCCACGGCGACATGCGTCACTTCGCGATCGCAGACGCGGTCCCAGGTGAGGCCGGAGTCCTTTGTGCGGAAGATGCCGGTTTCGCCGCTGAGGTAATAGCGGCCTTTCTGAAGCGGATCGGCGACAACGCTGAAGGGCTTGCCGCGGGGTTTGACGTCGGCCTTGGTCCAGGCTTGGGCCTTGGGATCGTATCGGTAGACCAGGGAATTGTCCTGGCTGAGCGTGACAAGGGTGCCATCGGGGCCGGCGGCGATTTCGCGACCGGTTACCCAGATATCGTGGCGATAGAACTTGGCGTTTTCGGGAAGGCCTTGACCGATCCAGGTCCAGGTTTTGCCGCCATCGGTGCTGCGGTACGGGCCACCGGCGTTGTAGGCGACCTCGCCGGAGACGGTGAGGTAAACCGTGTAGGGGTTGGCGGGATCCACAGCGACGCTGTTGCAACGATGGGAGGCCATGTCGGGCAGCCCAATCATCGGCGCGCTATGCCAGGTCTCGCCGCTGTCGATGCTGACGTAGAGCTGGTTGGATTTCCATTCGGTGTTGTCGGCCCCGACTGCATAGACACGGGCGGGGAGCTTGGGGGAGAGGGCCAGGTCCTTGACGTTGGTGCATGGGCCGGGGATGTCCACCTGGCGGAAGCTCTTGCCGCCGTCGGTGGATTTGAAGTAGGCGTTGTTGGCCATGCTCATGTGGACAACGGCGGGGTCGGAGGGGTCTTGAAGGAGTTGGTGGATGATGGTGCCTTCGAGGCCATGGATGGTAAGTTGCCAGGTCTTGCCGGCATCGGACGTCTGATAGACGGCGTAGCGATCGGTGAAGAACCAGTGATCGTCGTCATTGGGATCGACAATGATGCTACCGATGTCGGCGCCGAAATGCTGGAAATCGCCGGTCTGCATGCGGCCGAACCAGTCGCCCTCATCGACCGATTGGCGTTGGACCTTGGTCCAGGTGCTATCGCCACAATTCAGGCGGTAGATCGTGCCGCGAGCGGAGGCGGTCAGGAGGAAGTCGGGGCCAGCAGCCAAGGCATGGAAGCGATGCTCGCTGAAGAGAGCGCCGTTGTCCGGATCGGTGGGCAGGCCTTGGGAGAAGTCCTGCCAGGAATCACCGGCATCGGCGCTGGTCTTGATCAGCCGGCTCTTGAAGATGCCATAGAGGCGAGTGGGGACCTTGGGATCTTGAAGGATTTCGGTGGGCGATTCGTCTCCGATCTTCTTCCAGGTTTTGCCGGCGTCCTCGCTGCGGAAGAATCCGCCAGTCAATGTGCGGGGTTCGTGGTTGACGTAGGCGTCGAGAGGATTGGCGCAAAACCAGACGCGTTCGGGCTGGGCATGATCGTAGCGAAGATCGGTGGGGTTGACGCCCTTGGGACCGATTGGGGTCCATGTTCGGCCATTGTCGGTGCTGCGCCAGATGCCGGTGTCGATGGCGGCGGCCAGGACGGTATCGGGGTCCTTGGGATGGCGGGCCAGGATCACGCCGGCATTGCGGTATTCATCGTTCTGGAAACTGGCGTCGAGCACTTTGCGCCAGGCCTGGCCGGCGTTGTCGCTGATGTAGATGCCTTCTTTGGGGTCCCATTGGCTGCCCACGGCGATGATGAGTTGTTTGTCATCGCGGGGATCGACCACGAGGCTGCGGATGGAGTAACTGCCGCGGCGGCCCGGCAAGCTGCCCTGGAGGGAGCGCCAGGTTTTGCCGCCGTCGTCGCTGCGATACGGGCCGCCGACGTCGAGGTAGGCATAGCAGCGATTGGGGTTGCTGGGGCAAAGGACGAGGTTCTGAACATAGCCTCCGCCACCAATGGAACTGGCTTGCCAGGCCCCATAATGAGGCATTTCGTGAGCGGCGATGGGTTTGTTATTCACCGGCTGGGTGGCGGGATTGGGGCTGGATGCCCCCAGTACACAAGCCAGCAAACCAACCGCCGCACCCGACAGCATCGCGCACCGACTGGTCATGAACCAACCCTCTGCAAGTCGCCCTATTGCCCAAGCACAAGGCTCTGCCGTAATTATTGGCACGACCACACTTACGTATCGGCCAAGCGCGACCCGACTTTGAGCTTGAGCGTTCAGCCCAGGGCATTGTAAACCAGGGGATGCGATTGGGAAACCGGGAGGGAAAAGAGGTGTGGATTTCCGGTGGTCTGTTCAGTTTGCATATCGCATGGACCAAGACCGGGAAAAAGTTAAGAGGCCTTGGGTTTTGGGTCGCATTTAGGGGCTCAACATAGCGGGCAAGCAGCCGATGATTCCTCTGGCAGCTACAGGTGCCGGGCCTATAATCACTTGCTGCTATCGAATCGACGAGAGGAGCCGACTTGCCCGAACGTTATTATCAACATACGTTTCCAAACGGCCTGACTTTGCTGGGTGAAAAGATGCCCGGGATGCAATCGGCAGCAATGACGCTGCTGGTGCCCGCCGGTGCGGCGCTGGATCCCCGCGGCGGGTCGGGAACCAGCACGGTATTATCGGACCTGGTGCTGCGCGGCGCGGGTTCCCGCGATAGCCGACAACTCACCGATTACCTGGACAGCCTGGGCCTGCAGCGATCAAGCAGCGTCGGCGTGCATCACACGCGATTCGGCACCGCCGCCTTGGCGGCCCGGGTTCTGGAAGGGCTGGGGGCGTATTCCGATATCATCCGCCGGCCTCATCTGCCGGAAACAGGGTTCGAAGCGGCGCGGGATTTGGCTTTGCAGTCGCTGGTCAGCGTTGAGGATGAGCCTCGGCAAAAGGTGCTGATCAAGCTGCGCGAATGGCATTTTCCCTGGCCCTTTGGCCGAAGCACCCTGGGCGAGAAAGAGGACCTGGAGAAGCTGACGCTGGAGTTGTGCCGCCGGCAGCAGCAACAGCGTTATCACGCCAACGGCAGCATTCTCGCGTTGGCGGGGAATATCGATTTCGACGAAATCCATCGGGAAGCGGAGAAGCATTTTGGCGATTGGGCAGCCACACCCCAGCCGCCGGTCGAATCCATCATGCCGCCCGGACGGGTGCATCACGAGGAGCATGCCAGCGAGCAGACGCATATTGGAATTGCCTGGCCGAGCATCGAGGAAACGCATCCGGATTACTACGTCATGCGGCTGGCGATCGAGGTTCTCAGCGGCGGGATGAGCGGGCGATTGTTCACGGAGGTGCGCGAGAAGCGGGGCCTGGTCTACAACGTCTGGGCAGGCTACACGAGCCTCAAAGGGTACGGCAGCATCATGGGCTACGCCGGCACGAGCAACGACCGCGCGCAAGCAACCTTGGATACGTTCCTGGCGGAAGTGGAGCGACTGACCAAAGGGGTTAATGCGGACGAACTCGATCGAGCCAAGATCGGCCTGAAGGCCGCGACGATCATGCAGGGCGAGAGCACCAGCGCCCGCGCCGGCTCAATTGCCCACGACTTCTTCATGCGTGGGCGGATCCGAACGCTGGATGAAATCAAACAGGCGATCGATGAAGTAACGGTGGATCAGGTGAATGACTACTTGAAGAGGAATACGCCGGGGCCGTTCACGATTGTGACGGTGGGACCGAAGGAATTGCAGCCACCCAAATGATGCCTTTGTCGTCTGCCCTGTAATGAAAGCCAAGGACAAAGGACCAAGGACAAAGGACAACTAAGCATGCCATTGACGTTTCATCATCAGCAGTTGAGCAATGGGTTGGACATTATCGCCGAGGCTAACCCGGATGCGCATTCCATTGCGGTGGGAATTTTCGTGGCCACCGGCGCGCGTGACGAAGAGATGGACATCAACGGGGTTTCCCACTTTCTCGAGCACATGATGTTCAAGGGCTCCGAGAAATACACGTGGGAAGACGTAAACCGCATCTTCGACGAGATCGGCGCACGCTACAACGCGTTCACATCGCAGGAAATGACGGCCTACTATGCGAACGTGCTGCCGGAATTCACCGAGCGGGCGGTGGAGCACCTGGCGCACCTGCTGCGGCCGGCGATCCGCAACGAGGACTTTTCCACAGAGAAGAAAGTCATCCTCGAAGAAATCGCGATGTACCTGGATGATCCGACGCACCGCGTCTATGAGATCGCGATGGCGGAGCATTTCGGCAAGCATCCGCTAAGCATGAGCGTACTGGGGACGCCGCAGTCGGTTCAGCAACTCAAGCGAAACCAGATGGCCGAGTACTTCACCCGGCGCTATGGCCCAGGGAACATGGTCTTGTCGGCCACGGGCAAGGTGGACTTTCCCGAGTTCGTGAAGCTGGCGGAGAAGTACTGCGGGAGCTGGCCGCGTGTGCACGCGCCGCGTCAGCATCCCCAGCCGATCTATCAGGCCCAAACCAAGACGGTTGTCGACCCGAAACTGAATCGGCAGTACCTCATGGGCTTTACGCCAGGCCCCAGCGCCCAGGACGATCGGCGATTCGCCGCCCGCGTGCTGGCGGACGTCATCGGCGATTCCGAAGGCAGCCGCTTTTACTGGGCGTTGGTGGACAACGCGATCGCGGAGGAAGCGGATTTCGGCTTCTACCCGCACGATCAATGCGGCAGCTTTTATGTA
This sequence comes from Bacillota bacterium, assembly GCA_050261455.1. Classification (GTDB taxonomy): domain Bacteria; phylum Planctomycetota; class Phycisphaerae; order Tepidisphaerales; family Tepidisphaeraceae; genus JAPLNB01. Next base: position 3,214 of record JBLNDH010000741.1, on the reverse strand, counting down.
TCGCTGATCTGCGACCCCAAACGCACCGACGAAGCGGTGAAAATTGCCTTGGCCGAGCTTGAGAAGGTCAAGCACGACCTGAAGGCCGATGAGGTCGAGCGAGCCAAGAACAAGATCGCCAGCAGCATTGTCCTCCAAGGCGAAGTTCCCCTGGGCCGGATGCGAGCCATCGGCGGCCAGTGGATCTACAACAAGGAGTATCGCTCGCTGGAGCGTGACATGGCCACGCTCATGTCGATTACGCCCGATTCACTGAAGGATCTGATGCGGGAGTTCCCATTCGATCCCATGACCCTCGTGAAATTAGGCCCCGGCGATACAAACAGCGACTGAGGCCTGGCGGCAAGCACCGTCAGGCGTCGAACCCGGTTTTAGTGCGTCGCAGAAACCTCTTCCTCGTGATGAGCAGGGGTTTCGGCGGGGGCAGGAGCGGCGGCCTCATCGTGCCCGTTGCCGTTGGTGCTCCATTGCCGCAGGGTCTCCGGGCTGAAGGTCAGTTGATTGCGGCCGGTGCGCAGCAGGTTGCGCCGGCGCAGTTGGGCCAGGGCCAGGCTGATGGTTTCGCGGGCCACGCCCACCTTCTGAGCCAACTGCTGATGCGTGATGCGGACGACCACGCCATCCGGCGCCGGGCTGGCCGCCGGCGAATCGCTCAGGTGCACCAGGGTGCGAATAAGCCGGTGGTTGCAGTCTTCGAACACCAGGCCCGAAGCATCCTCGCGATACGCTGCCAGCTTGGCCGCCAGTTGATGAATCAACTCGATGGCAATGGCGGGCTCCTGGGCCAGGAAGGCGAACAGGCGTTCGTCAGAGATGATCGAAACGGTCGTCGGCACAACCGCCTCGGCGACCTCGCCATAGTTCTTCATGCGGGCCAGGGCGGCGGCACCACACCACTCGTCGGCTCCCAGAATCTCCACCAGGCGCCGTGAGCCATTCGGACCCGTCTGGTAGGTGCGGATCTGTCCTTGGTGAATATAGTAGACACTCCGCGCCGGGTCGCTGGCCTGGTAAAGCGCAGCTTTGGCGGGAACCTGAATCCGATGTGGCTGAAGAGCCGACTCTCCGAGCAAGCGAGCAAGGGGTGATTCGGCCGATACCCGGTTCGATACATCCACCGGCATCATGCAGTTACTCCTGTGATGGGAAATGGAACTTGTTTTCGACGCCACGCAGCGTCGTCCTTCCCGCCACTACTACGGCTCTGTACGTTCGTAAGTTCGAAACAAAGTAATCGGAAATACCTGACTTGAAAGTAATTTGGTGAGTTACCGACAGGACCCCATCCGCCTTTCAGACGGTCAGCCAGCGGAGCAGATGGGGAACGAAACGGGCGAGGACGGGAGTACAGACCTGCCCAGGGATAGCTCCCTGGCCTGGGATAGAGTCGAATCGATGGAGTCAGATCCAGACGAGCAAGCCGCTACTGGAGAAAGCGCTGCTGCTTGGGTACAACTTGCATCTTGTCGGCAGGGAACCCCCGACCCCCCTTGTCGTCTAAGAGTTCGCCGAGCAATCGGCTGTACCGGCGATTTGTGGCATTGGGTATGATGGATACGTCCTGCCGATGATGTTGGCTTGTTGAACAAAGGTAAATGAGCGTGAAGCTGAGAAGTTGTCAATTCGCTCGCAAGGGCCTGGTCTTTCTGGAACTGCTGACGGTCCTCGGCATCCTGGTGATGCTGATCGCCTTGTTGATCCCGATGTTCATCCGCGCCCAGGAACAATCCGGCCGGATTCGCTGCCAGAACCAGTTGCGCGAGATCGGCCAGGCGATTCTGTCCTACCGCGACGACAACCGAGGCCGGTTCCCCATGGCGGCCAGTGACATGCCGCCCGTATCAGCGTCCGATAATCCCGACGATGAGGCGGAGGATTCCCCGGAAATGCCCGAACTCCGTCCGGACAACGTATCGGCCGCCATCTTTCTGCTGCTCCGCACCCACAATCTGTCGCCGGGGCTATTCGTCTGCCCCTCCACCGACGCCACGCCGGACGATTTTGCGGGCCAGCCGCGGTGGAAGCGATCCGATTTCACCGACGTCAAGCGAAACCTCGGCTACAGCATGCAGAACCCCTGCGCCAATGGCTCGGTCGCCCGGGCCGGGTTCACCTGGAGCCGCTTTGCCAATCCCGATTTCGTCATCATGGCCGACATCAACCCCGGCATCTGCGGGGTGGACGATCACGTGCTGGCCATCACCCGGAATTCCCCGCCCAACGTCATGCGCTGGGGCAACAGCAACAATCACGCCAAACGCGGGCAGAATGTGCTCTACGCCGACGGCCGAGCCGACTTCGTTGACAACCCCTTCGTCGGCGTCGATCGCGACAACATCTACACCACCAAAAACAACACGATCATCGACGCCCCGGCCGATCAGGATGACAGCATTCTGTTGCCAACCGATGATTGAACATCCCCGGAAGACGAATAACCGGCTCGGAATAATCAATGACCAAACCCGAATGACGAACAGATAGCCTGCAAAGGACAGATGACCGCTTTGGTCATTGAGTCATTGGGATTTCATTGGTCATTGGGATTTTGGGATTGGTCATTCCCCTCTCCCCCTATTTCTGCCTCACCATCTCCCCTTCCCCGATCCCCAACTCCTGGCGTTTCGCCTCGATATCCCTCATGAACCGCATCCCATCCGTATAATACCCCGCCGTCGGTTCCAGCCCGGGTAGAATCTTCTGCCAATAGGCATTGAATCGCCTCATGAGCGATTCCCGGAGGTATTTACACAGCATCGATGCGACGGCCACCGACATGCACTGCGTCTCGGCCTTCTCCCGGAAAATCACCCTCACCCCATGCGTTCCCCGCGTCAATCGATACTCGCTGCGTCCATCTCCCTCCCCTACCACTTCCAACGCCCACTCCTCGAACATCAGCCGCAGCAGATGCCCATAGTGTTCCCTCCCCCCCTGCCGATCGCAGAAGATCACCAGGTCCTGGTCGCCAAAGTTCTTCAGCAGGTAATCCAGATGCACCGCCGACGTCGAGAAAAGCACGCTGCTCTTGTTGCGCGTCTGTTCGAGTAGCCGATTGAGCTTGCCTTCCGACAAAACCTGGGCGGCCAGATGTACACAGCGCGTCTGGCAGCGTTCCATCTCCGCCCGAATGCCATTGCCCAGGAGTTTTAACCCCATCGCCTCCTGTTCCAGCGGAAACGTCTCCCCTTCGAAGGGCCCGTACCATCGATAC
>JBLNDH010000740.1:0-2995 GCA_050261455.1 Bacillota bacterium | reverse complement strand
GCTGGCCGCGCCACCGTCGATGCCACCTATGCCGCCGCTCGTTCCTCGGGCACCTACGCCGGCTGCGCCGCCTACAACGATTACCGCGAGCTTCTCGCCCGCCCCGACATCGACGCCGTCGTCATCGCCACCCCTGACCATTGGCACACCCTCCAATCCATCGACGCTGCCAAGGCCGGCAAAGACGTCTACTGCGAAAAGCCCATCTCCATGACCATCGGCGAGGGCCGCGAGCTCGTTCGCACCATCCAGCGCTATGGCCGCGTGTTTCAAACCGGCACCCAATACCGCTCCATCCCCCAGATCCGCCGCGTTTGCCAATTCGTTCGCGACGGAGGCCTCGGCAAGATCAAGTCGGTCTTTACCCTGCTCGATCCCTTGTACTGGATGCTCATGTCCGAGCGACTGAAGCCTTATGCCCAAGCCATCAACGCCGCCAAGTACAGCCGCTCCTACGTCCCCGATGAATTCCCCCTCTCTCCCGAGCCCGTCCCTGAGGGCCTCGACTGGAACCTCTGGGTTGGCCCCGCCTCTTGGCACCCCTACAATCGCGCCTATCACATCAATCCCTCGCCCGGCGTCGTGCCCTGGTCCTTCTGCGATTCCTTCGGCGTCGCCGCACTCACCTGGCACCTTGCCCATAGCGCCGACGTCATCCAATACGCCCTGGGCGTGGAAACCAGCGGCCCCGTTGAACTGATCCACCCCAATTCCGGCATCTATCCCACCCTCACCTGCCGCTATGCCAACGGCACCCTCCTCCATTTCGTCGATCATTGGGGCATGGTCAAAGACGTCTACAAAGCCGTCCCAGCGAACGCCCGCCTCGCCGGCAACTTCGGCGGCATCTTCGTCGGCGAACGTGGCTGGGCCACCTCCATGAGCGTTGGTGGCCCCATCGAAGGCGCCCCCGATGAGATCTTCCAGGAAATGGGCCTCAAATCCCGCGAGGTCAACATCGGCGCCAACGATCACCATGCCAACTGGTTCGAATGCATCCGCACTCGTCGCCAGCCCCATTGCCCCGAAGAACTCGGCCACCGCACCGCTTCCCTCGGCCACCTCGCCATGATCTCCCACAAGCTGCAACAATCCCTCCAGTGGGATCCCCTCAAAGAAGAATTCATCAACAACGACGCCGCCAACCGCCTCCGCTCCCGCGCCATGCGAGAACCCTGGCGAATGTGATTATGAAGAATCCGCAGAACCATGCCCCCTCTACCCATTTCTCGCCCTCTGCCGCTTCTCGGTGGCCCGAAGGGCCCAGTAGTAATCTCCCCTCGCACGCTGCTCCGGGCCGGCGTCAGGGTCATGGTTTTCCTTTTCCCCCTCGCCCGGTACTCCGGGAGAGGGTTGGGGTGAGGGTTCGGAGCAACAGACCTATCCAATCGGGGGCTGCTCTAGCACGAGGTGCCTCATGAACATGATTACGATCCATCGATATTTCCTGGCCTGCCTCCTCATCACGAGCCCCACCCTGTTCGCCGCCAATGCTGAGCCCTTCCCCACCAACCCCGCCGAGCGCCAGCGCATCGAGCAAGCTCTCCCCGCCAAAGCTCCCGCCCAGCCCGTGAAACCTCGCAAGCTCCTCATCTTCGACGCCAACGTCGGCTATGGTGGCCATCCCTCCGCCCTCCACGCCAATTACGCCTTCACCCTCATGGGCCAGCGCACCGGCGCTTTCCAAACCGTGGTCTCCCGCGATCCCGCGGTCTTCCAACCCCAATCCCTCAAGCAGTTCGACGCCGTCTTCTTCAACAACAACGTCGGCAACCTCTTCGAAGACCGAGAGCTTCGCCAAAGCCTCGTCGAGTTCGTCTACAGCGGTGGGGGGCTCATGGGGGTCCATGGCACCACCGTCGCCTTCACCAAGTGGCCCGGTGCCATCGAAGATTGGCCCGAGTTCGGCATCATGATTGGCGCTCGCGGTGCCAACCATCGCGACAGCAACGAGCCCGTCGTCATCAAGCTCGACGATCCGACCAACCCCATCAACCAGTGTTTCGCCGGCAGGGGGTTCGACTATCGCGATGAATTCTTCCGTGCCCAAGATCCGTATTCCCGCGATCGCCTCCGCATCCTCTTCAGCATCGACAACGCGAAAACCGACGCCACCCAAGGTGGCCCCGCACGCGGCAACGCGATGCGCGCCGACAAGGACTATGCCCTGGCCTGGGTCCGCAACTACGGCCGCGGCCGAGTCTTCTACTGCACCATCGCCCACAACCCCTCCGTCTTCTGGGATCCCCTCATGCTCCAGTTCTATCTCGCCGCCACCCAGTTTGCCCTCGGCGATCTCCATGCCCCCACCCTCCCCAGCAACCGTCTTACTCCCGCCACCCTTGCCCAGGAACGACTCGGCTGGCGCCTCGGCCTCCAATCCCCTGCATCCGCGCAATGCACCCTCTTCGATTCCATCGACCAGGCCGCCCACCTCCGCCTCTCCTACTTGGACGCTCACAGTTCCCAAAAAGTCAGCAAGGACCTCCCCAAGAACTTCGCCCCCGGCCTCTCCCCAACCGAGCTCCAACAAATCCGCCTCAAGCTCGACTCTGCCGGCGTTCGCCCGCTCACCTATGCCGTTGACTCTTTCCCCACCGACGAATCCGCCTGCCGCCAGATCTTCGTTTTCGCCCGCAAAATGGGCATCGAAACCCTCATCGCCCACTCCTCTCCCAATGTCTTACCCCTGCTCGATCGCCTCTGCGCCGAGTACGACCTCACCCTTGCCCTTGAAACGGGTAACCCCGACGATGTGATAAAACTCTGCCAATCCCGCTCCCCCCGCATCGGCGCCGCCGCCGACCCGACCTATTGGCTCGCTCACGACATCGATCCCCTCCAAGCCATCCGTACCCTCAATTCCCGCCTCTTCGCCCTCCGCCTCCCGAGCCCGACTCCGCTCATCGAATCCCTCCTCACCGAAATCCACCGCCTGAATCTTCACCCCCCCCTCTTCACCCGCACCCCCCCCCCCCGCCCCCCCCCCCCCCCC
>JBLNDH010000739.1:0-9063 GCA_050261455.1 Bacillota bacterium | reverse complement strand
CCAAAACTGTCGCAAAGCTCCCATTTATCCTTATCCTTGATGTATCGGGTCTTAAACTTATCCGGCGACAGGTATGGCTGGTAGGCCCGCCCGCCGGACACCGCCCGGAACCCCGGCCCCTCGACACCATCCTCATTCGCATTTCCGGGGCCAATCAGCGCCTTAGCCAAGACATGGTCCTCGATGGGTTTGTTGTTACGGTCAAAGCCCGAAGTGGGATAAACGCCCTTAAAGTCATTGGCATACTGATCCAACGCCGATCCCACCGCCATCAGGTCCGACCTGAGCCTTGCGGCGTCAGCGGAACCTTTGGCCTTGAGGACCGCGGTGATCGTGATCCCCGCCAGGACCACGAGCACGCCGACGACCACGAGCAACTCGGCAATACTGAAGCCCCGCCTTCGCCGGAGATTCGGGTTAGTCCATCCAGGCATGACACGCCCCACGGGGTTATTCCCCAACGTTTCCAAAGCTCGTGATGTCATCGGCCGTCCCATAGATTCGATCCTGCCCGGCACTGATCAGAATGAAACCGTCCTTGGCCCGGGGAGTTCCCTTGGTCTGATCCTTCTCCTTGTCAGGGCACAAAGTGGCATTCTTGAAATAGGGCAGCGCATCGGCAAGGCTGCTCTTGTTGAACGCCACCGACATGTCGTTGCCCACCTTCTGCAATCCCTGAACATTCCCGTAGATTCTGTTGCTCGTATAGGGCGTGATCTGGCGGATATCGTACTGGTAAAGCTCCTTGCTGTTGGCCCCATTGATGATCCCCGGTGCCCCCAGGCGAGCCCGGAGATACAGAACAGGCATCGGTTGCGCCGGGTAACGATCCACAAACTCCGGCACCCGAGAGTCTTGGCACACGATCCTTCCGGTCTCCGCTTCCCTGAATTGTCCATCAGAGATCCAGCCGGAGGTCGTCAAGAACGGGTCATACCGCTTGGGATTGCTGGCAACCAACGAGCGTGGCCCGGTCCCCACCCACGCGAAATCGTATCGAGGGGCCTTGTCATTCGGCCGCTGTTCTATGCCACCCAGGAGCCCCAGCACCAGGTTCTCAGCCATGGTGACCTTGCTCCCGTCGAAAAGCACCTTCGCCTCCGTACAGACGTCCTGATTCGAGAACGGCCCCGGATACGCCTGGAACGTCTGGTGATACATCTCGATCGCCGTGCGAATCACGTTCAACTGATTGGCGGTGTCGGTCTTGTAGCCAGCTTGCCGAATCCTTCCCGCCACCGGCACGAGGATGCTCACCAGGACGCCGATGATCCCGATCACAACCAGCAGTTCAACGAGCGTAAAGCCTCGGCGGTTTCGAAGATGATTCCGATTCATGACGTTACCTCGTTGTTTCTTCACTTCTTGGCGCCGCCGGACATGCTGCCCACCAGAGTGATCATGGGCATGAACAGAGCGATAACGATGAAGCCGACCATCACGCCCAGCACCACCACCATGATGGGTTCGAGCACGCTGATCAGCGAGCCCACCAGCACGTCCACGTCGTTGTCGAAGTTGTCCGCGACCTTCAGGAGCATCTTGTCCAGATCGCCCGTTTCCTCACCGACGTCCACCATGTTCACCACGATCGCGTCGCAAACCTTGGTGGCACGGAGCGGATCGGCGAAGCTCTCGCCCTCGCGGATGGCGTCGTGCACCTTGATCAACGCCCGGCTGAACACCTCATTGCCGCAGGTATCCTTGGTGATGTTAATGGCGTCCAGAATCGGCACACCGGCGCTAATCAGCGTACCCAGCGTTCGCGTGAATCGGCCGATGGTCGATTTGCCTTTGATGGCGCCGAGAATGGGGATCTTCAGAGTCACCACGTCCAAGACGAATCGCCCGCCCTCGCTCATCTTCAACAGCCGGATCAAGATATAAAACGCAAACGGACCGAAGACCAGGTACGCCCAGCCGAAGCCAGGCCCCATAAAGCGGCTGAAGTCCACGAGAAACTGCGTGACCCCAGGCAGTTTCACCTTAAAGTCGCGGAAGATCTGCTCGAACTTGGGCACCACCACGATCATGATCATGGTGACGATACCGACGGCGATCGTGACGACGACCGCCGGGTAAATCATGGCGCCGACGACCTTCTTCTTCAACTTCTGGGCCTTTTCCATGAAGTCGGCCAGGCGGGCCAGGATCAGGTCCAGCACACCACCCGCCTCCCCTGCCGCCACCATGCTCACATACAGCTTGTCAAATGCCTTGGGATACTTGGCCATCGATTCCGAAAGCGTGCCGCCACCTTCGACATCCTCCGCGACAGCTCCGATAATCGATTTCATCAGGCCAGGCTTCTGCTGCTGCTCCAGGATCTGCAGCGAACGCAAGATCGGTAGACCGGCGTCCTGCAGCGTGGAAAGCTGCCGCGTAAAGCCGGTCACCACCTTGACCGAGACGCCGCCCAGGGAGAAAGGCATCTTCTTCTTCGGCGCAATCGCTTCCTGGGCCTCTTTCTTCTTGGAAACCTTCTTCTTGGCGGCTTTTTCCCGGACCTTGGTGGGGAACAGCCCCTTCTGGCGAATCTTCGCGATCGCTTCCTCAGAGGACGATGCCTCGATGTCTTCTTTTACCTCCTGTCCGGAGGAGTTCATCGCCTCGAAAGAATAAGTTGCCATGGATGCAGCTCCATCGTAGGACCCAATTCCGGCCTATTATTCGGCGTGTCCAGCAGGAAAGGGCGACTTTCCAGCGCAGCCTGTCAGGAGCAAGTTAGGAACCTGCGCACTGCCGGCCCATCTTCCCTGGCCTTGCCCGTTAATCACTCTTCCACGATCGTTTCGCGGACCACTTCTTCAATTGTCGTCACCCCGTCGTAGATCGCAAGCAGACCCGACTGACGCAGGCTGCGCATACCACGCTTGCGGCATTCGGCTCGCAAGGCCTGGGTACTGGCCCGGTTAACGATCATGTCGCGCATCGCGTCGTCCAGCATCATGATTTCGTACAGGCCCTGCCGACCGCGATACCCGGTATTGTTGCAGTTTTCGCAACCACGCCCGAAATAGAACTTCTGGCCCTTCACATCCTCCGGCCGCAGTTCCAGCTCCATCAGCTGCTCTTCGGTCGGGGTGTACTCGGTCTTGCAGTTGAGGCAAATGCGGCGAACCAGACGCTGGGCCAAGATACCTTCGAGAGTTGCCGTGACCAGGAATGGCTCGACGCCCAGATCCAAGAGACGCGCAATAGCCGACGGAGCGTCGTTGGTGTGCAGCGTGCTGAACACCAAGTGACCGGTCAACGATGCCTGCACGGCAATCTCCGCCGTTTCCTTATCGCGGATTTCGCCCACCATGACCGTATCCGGGTCCTGACGCAACATGGCGCGAAGGATGCGGGCGAAGGTCATGTCGATGTCCGGCTTCACCTGGCACTGGATAATCCCGTCGATGTCGTATTCGACCGGGTCTTCCGCTGTGATCAACTTGCTCGAGGGGTCATTCAGTTCACGCAGCGCCGAGTACAGCGTCGTCGTTTTACCGCTGCCGGTCGGTCCCGTGACCACCACGACCCCGTTGGGCTTGTGGATCAACTGGCGGAACGTATGCAGGTCATCATCGCGCATGCCCAGCTTATCCAGATCCAACTGCACGTTCGATCGGTCGAGCACACGCATCACGACCGACTCGCCAAACATCGTTGGCAGCACGCTCACACGCAGGTCGATGGGCTGGTTGTTCACCGACAGCTCGATACGGCCATCCTGAGGCAGACGCCGCTCGGCGATATCCAGATTCGCCATAACCTTCACGCGTGACGCGATAGCCGGGGCGATGTGTGACGGTGGCGGCATCATCTCATAGAGCACGCCGTCGATACGGTAACGAATCTTGAATTCTTCCTCGAACGGCTCGAAGTGAATATCGGAGGCTTTATCCTTGATCGCCTGCAGAAGCACCAGATTGACGAGCTTGCGGACGGGATTGGAATCGGCCGCGTCCTTCAGGGTTTCCAGATCGATCGACTCGCCGCGGTTCTTCAGATCCTTCAGGCTGTCATCGCTGCTCAGTTCGCCCAGAATGTCGCTGATCCCTTCGGCGTTTCCGCTGTAGTGTTTGGAGATCAGCTTGTCGATCTGCTCGGCATCGGCGATCTTGGCAACCACCGTGTAGCCCATGAGTGAGCGAAGATCGTCCACGGCACGGAAATTCTCGTGGCTGGCCATCACCACGGTGATCTTCTTGCTGGCGGCGTCAAACGCGATCGGCAGCACCTTGTTCGCCGTGGCAATCTGCGGGGGAACCGCCTTAATCGCCTCATCGGGAATCTTGATGCTGCTCAGGTCCACCAGCTCATAGCCACGCTGTGCCGCCAGCGCGACATTCAGGTCGTTCTCCTTGATGTATCCCAGGTCGATCAGGATTCGCCCCAAGGCGCCGCCCTTGCTCTTCTGGAATGTCAACGCCTCGACCAGTTGGTCGCGCGTGATCTTCGACATCTTCAGCAGGACGCGGCCGATTTGCCGCCCCTGCAGCTGATCGATCGGGGGCATGCCGCCCGGGGCGGCCGGTGACGTCGCCGACGCACCATTACCGCCCGCTGCGGTCGGGCTTTTCGGTGAATTGGGGGGAACGGATGGCGAAGATGCACTGCGTGACATGCTGCGTCCTTCTCATTGAAACAACAGCCGGGGGCTCCGGCCTGGATTACTTCTTTCCCTGCAGAGCCTGCATGCGAGCACGATTGGCCACCATCTGGGCGTTCTTCTCCGCCTCGTTCACCGCCTGCTGCGGAGCACCGGCTTTCTTCGCTTCGGCGGCCTGCTGTTGCGCTTCCTCGGCCTCGGCCAGCAGCGCATCATCCGCCTTATCCACCGCGATGCCCGCACGCTGCATGCGATCCACCATCGCGCCAGGAATCTTGCTCTTGTCGATACACTCTTCTTTGCTGATCTTCCCCGCGTTGAACAGCCGCCACAGGTGATCGTCCAGCAACTGCATGCCGTATCGCTTACCGGTCTGGATATCCGAATCGATGCGGTAGGGCTTGTTCTCACGAATCAGGTTCTGAATGCCCGGCGTCACATACATGAACTCGTATGCCGCCACCATGCCCTCGGTGTCCACCCGCGGACACAACGCCTGCGAACACACCGCAATCAGGTTGTTCGCCAACTGCACGCGGATCTGCGCCTGCGAATCCGTCGGGAACGCGTCAATAATACGGTTGACCGTCGAAGCGGCACCGGACGTGTGCAGTGTCCCGAACACCATGTGCCCGGTTTCCGCCGCCGTGATAGCCGCTGCAATCGTCGTCAAGTCACGCATTTCACCGACCAGCATCACGTCCGGGTCCTGACGCAACGCACGACGCAGGCCTTCCGCGAAGTTCGGCACATCCGTCCCGATTTCACGCTGCACAATGATCGATTTCTTGTGCGGATGCGTGTATTCGATGGGGTCCTCCATCGTGATGATGTGCTTGTCCATCGTCTCGTTGATGTAATTGATCATCGCGGCCAGCGTCGTCGTCTTGCCCGAGCCCGTCGGACCGGTCACCAGGAAGATGCCACGCGGGCGACGGCAAATCTGTCGGCAGATATCCGGCAGGCCAATCTGCTCGAAGGTCAACAGCTTGGTGGGCAGACGGCGAAGCACCAACGAGCAGAACCCCTTCTGCTTGAAGATAGCCACGCGGAAACGCGCTTCTTCGCCAAACTGGAAACCGAAGTCGCCCGAGCCTTGTTCTTCGTATTCCTGCTGAATACGTTCGGGGGTGATCGCCTTCATCAACGCGATCGTGTCCTCTGGCTCCAACACCTTGGTCTGCAGTTCGCGCAGATGTGTGTGCAGACGAACTGTGGGCGGGCGGCCCACGGCCAGATGCAAGTCGCTCGCGCCACGCCGCACCATCGTTTCCAGGAGTCTGTCAATCTGTATCGATGCCATGTCACTTCCAACGATCAGAATTCACGATGAATGGCAGATTGCCCGATCCACGGACCTCGGTTCGTCACGAAGATCCGGCCTGCTCACAACCTCTACTCGTCAATAACGCCCTCAACCTGCGCCACCTTCACAATCTCCTCCGGCGTCGTCACGCCATTGAGGATCTTGATTTTGCCGTCGCCCAGCAGGGTCTTCATGCCGCTGGCAATCGCCGCCTTGCGGATCTTGTTGGTCGGGGCCCGCTCGAACGCCAGGTCGCGGACCTGATTATTCATGATCAGCATCTCATAAATGCCCTTGCGCCCGCGGAAGCCCGTGCCCAGGCAGTTTTCGCAGCCGTGTGGCTTATATAGCGTTCGGCCCACCAGATCGGCTTCCGTGATGCCGCAGAGCTTGAGATACTTGAGATCCGGCTCCTTGTCCGGTTGCTTGCATTTCGGGCAAAGCACACGAATCAGACGCTGAGCCATGATGGCCTGAATTGAACTGGCGACCAGGAAGGGTTTCACCCCCATATCGACCAGACGCGTGATGGCGCTGGGAGCGTCATTCGTGTGCAGTGTGCTGAACACCAAGTGACCCGTCAGAGCCGCCTGAATGGCCACTTCCGCCACTTCCAAGTCACGAATTTCACCCACCAGAATGATGTTCGGCGCCTGACGCAACATCGAACGCAGGATCTTCGCGAAAGTCAGGCCAATCTGCTCCCTGACCTGACACTGGTTGATCCCGGTGAAGTTGTATTCCACGGGGTCTTCAGCCGTGATGATTTTCCGATCCGGCCGATTCAATTCGTTCAAAGCGGCGTACAGCGTTGTCGTCTTGCCGGAACCCGTCGGCCCCGTCACCAGGAAAATCCCGTTCGGCCGCTTGATGATCTTCTGGAAGATCTTGTGGTCTTCCTCTTCAAAACCCAGGTTTTGAACACCAATTCGCACCGAATCCGGACGCAAGATACGCAACACGACCGACTCACCGTGGTACGCCGGCAGCGTGCTGACACGGAAGTCGATGTTCTGCTTATCCACCGTCATCTTGATACGACCGTCCTGCGGCAAACGCTTCTCGGCGATGTCCACGCCGGCCATGATCTTCAGACGGCTGATCAGCGGGCCCTTCATCCGCAGGGGGATACGATCGCGCTCCACGCACTCACCGTCAATACGGTACCGCACGCGTACGCGATCCTTCATCGGCTCGATGTGAATATCCGAAGCTCGGTTCCGAACCGCCTCGGTGATCATCGCCGACACCAGCTTGATAATTGGCGCCTGCGTTGGGTCGGCCCCCGAGTCTTCACCCATCCCCGAGATATCGATGGACTTATCAATCGAACGATCGACCGACTTGTCCATCGTGGCATCCAGGGACTTGAGCGCCTTGTCCAGCGTCTTGTCGATGGTCGTCGAGGCACTGGTGTTGAACAGATCATCGATAACCCGTTTGATGCGGGTCTTCGGCGCCAACACCGTGCGAACTTCCTTGTTCAGGCGAAAACGCAGAATGTCCAGCGTCTCCAGATCAAGCGGATCGTGGATCGCAACGCGGATCTTCCCATTCTCCTGCCCCAACGGCAGGATCAGGTGCTTGCGAATCAGATCATCGGGGATCAGGCTGGTTGCATTGGGAGCCACCGAACTCTTTTCCAGATCGATGTACTCCATGTTGTGCTGGGCGGCCAAGGCTTTATAGACGTTGTTCTCGCTGCACAGCTTCAGGTCCTGCAGCGCCTCCCCCATCCGAAGGTTTTTGCTTTTGGCATGCTCGACGGCCTTGGCTTGCTCTTTGGAATTGATGATCCCCCATTCCACCAGAATCTCGCCGAGCTTCTTTTGATGTCTGGCCACAGATGTTTACTCCGATCGCAAAGCAAAAAACATCGGGAGGCGCAATATGCGGACGACCCTATCGATAGTACAGGGATGGGATTGGCTGGGTTCGCCTAGTAGGGCGACATTATCATTCAACACGTCCGGCTACCCCTCCATCCACGTATGAGCCACTTTTACCTCAACTTTCAAGTGTACCTTCACCTATCGACCTCAACAAGGCCTTTTTTGCGCCTCCTTGGTTGAGTCTGCAAGATCACTATCGATTAGCCCAAGTCTACACGATCTTTACGCCATCCGTCGCCCAGTCTGCCCGGCCAACATCTGCACCGCCGCCGTCTCCTCCAGAACCACTTGAAGGTGGGGATAGGGCATTTCAATGCCGGCTTGGTCCATCGCTTTCTTAGCCTTCTCCAGATACTCGGCGGCAATCGCATTCCGGATCGATTCATCTTCAATCCAGAACGCAAGGCTCAGCTCGACACTGCTATCGGCACACGCAACCACTCCCACGCTGGGCGCCGGACTCTGGCAGATGCGTAAATCCCCCTGGACCAACCCCAGCAACACTTGCCGCGCCTGGTCGATCGATTCCTTATATGCAATCGACATCGGGACCTTCACTCGATTAATGGGATTGGTACTGTGGTTGGCCACCCGTTGCGCCAACATGAAGGTATTGGGCATCACTACCATATCGCCATCCCCATTCAGCAGCCGCGTGGACCGGAATGTGATCCGCTTAACCTGCCCCGATTGCCCATCAATTGAAATCCAATCCCCCACCCGGAAAGGCTTATCCCAAAAGATGACGATCCCCGCGATGAAGTTCGACAGCGTTTCCTGGGCGGCAAAGCCGATCGCCAAACCGATGATTGACACCCCCGTCAACAACGCCGTGATCTGGATACCAATCTGATTGAAGGCGATCACCAACCCAAACCCCATGACCGCCCATTTGATCAGCGACCCCAGCATGTCGCGGATCGACGAATCCACATTCGCCTTGGCCATTCCCCCCACCACCAGCCGCCGGACTCCCCGGTAGATCCCCCAGAAGATCACCAGGAAGAGGATCGCCACCAGTACCCGGGGCACCAGCGAGATCGCCTCCATCGCCAACTGCAGCAACAACCGCCGCCAGAACTCCGGGTCCAGCACCTCCTCCAGCGACAGTTGCTTCTTCCCCGTCGCCAACTGCCGCAGGAACTCCTCGCTACTCACCGCCATCGCCGCCGTCTGCGTGGTGGGTCGTGTCGTGGGCTGAGCCACTGGCTGTGTCGCCGCCGCTGCCTGGTCCTGAGCCGCCGCCCCCGCCATCGGCAACATCATCT
>JBLNDH010000738.1:0-14063 GCA_050261455.1 Bacillota bacterium | reverse complement strand
CATTTGCCAAGTTGATCGCACAGCCGCCGAAGGATCCGCGTTTCAAAGTCGTCTGGGAGACCGGCCCCAACGTACGGGTTACCATCGATGCCGTCGATGGCGTCAAGTATCTCAATGGCCTGGCCCTCCAGTTGGAGTTGTCGCCCAGCCCCCCTGCCGCGACATCGTCGGAGCAATTCCCGATTCCCCAGACCGCCCCGGGACGATACCAACTCGCGATCCCTGCGCCACGTCAGCCAGTCCTCGCCACCGTGCGTCACGCCGGTCGGGTTCTCGATCGCATCGCCATTGCCGGCCGATACGCTCCCGAATTCAACGCCATCGGCAACAACCGCGTGGCCATGCAAGAGCTGGCCAATCGCACCGGCGGCGCCGTCATCCCCCCTTCCCAGACCAGGCCCATCGACTTTCATTGGCCCCGCTGCGAGATCCCCCTGACAAGCTATCTCGCCGTGATGGGCTTCCTATTCCTCGCCGCTGGCCTGCTCCACTGGCGACTGAGCTGAGTATGTCCCCCTCCCTTCCTCAAACGCCCACGGACTCGATGTTCAACGTCTCACCGCATCAACCGATGCCCTGCGCCAAGCGATTCAATTTGCAGGGAAAACCCCAAGCCGGAGCGCAGCGCAGGTCCGGATCTTCCGGAATATCGAAGACAATCCGGACCTGCGCTCCGGTCCGGCTTGGAAGGCATTTCTGGAGTAACCACGTTTTCCAGAACATGGGCACCTCTTCTACCCCTACCGCTGCTCAATCCGCATGATTAACTCCGCCCGCCGTGGGCAGGAGCAACTGCAGTCCCCAAGCTGCCCGGACGCCGCAGCGTGAGATGAATGATTTCCGCCGGCGCATTGACCCGCAACGGGAACCAGTTTCCCACGCCATTAGACACAACCAGTGAAGAGCCCCCGCGTTGATAGAGTCCCGACCAATAGCGGAACATCAGCGAGCCCGCCCCGATGTCTTTCGTCAGCATCAATTGCCCGCCATGCGTGTGCCCAGCCAGCGTCAGAGGGATCCCGGCTTGGGCCGCCGAATCGAATGCATGGGGATGATGCGCCAGCAGGATCGGGAAGGTCCCCTTCTGCCGAAGCCGAAGCAGGCTTTCCATATCACGATCAATCTGCGAATCGTACCGGCCGTACTTGCCCCACCGTAGACCCAGCATCTGCACCGGATGCCCTTTGATGCTGATCACCGCCGACTCGTTGAGCAGCAGCGGCACTCCCGCCGCCTTCACCTGCAATTCAAATTCATCGCGATCTTCAATGAGATCGTGATTTCCCTCACACATGAACAGCCCGACCCGGGCCTGGAGTTGTTGCACCATGCCCAAAGCAGCAGGCAGATCCGTCAGATTGAAATCGATCAGGTCGCCGGTAAGCACCACGAGGTCGGCATTCAAGCGATTGGTTTGTTCGACAATCGCAGCCAACTTGCTGTCGGGTGTAAATCGACCCGTATGCACATCGGTGATATGCGCGATGGTCAACCCCTCCAGCGCCGGGGGCAATTCCGGAATCCCCACCATCAGCCGGCGAATACGGAAATCGTCCAGCCGGGCCAGGGACGCCCCGGCGCTGCCCGTGGTCAGTAGCGGCGGCACCGCCACCACCGTCGCCAGCAGCACCTGCCGGCGTGTCGGGCCTGTTGCCATCGGCAACGTCGAACCATCCGCAGCCGAGAGATCGTCGCCCGATACACCCGCCGACATCCCCCGGATGAACGCGAAGAGCCGGGCCATGGCATTGATGCCCCATGCCACTACCGTTCCTCCCGTCAGCAGGACCATCGTGCTGGGCAGCACAAACAGATGCCAGATGTACATGCTCGCCAGCAGCGGAAGCGGGATCATCGGCCTCATGCTGGCAACCCGCAGAACGAACATCACCGCAAAGCAAATCACCTGCAGGCCCATGAACAAGGCCAGCGCCAGCCGCCAGAGGCGTGCACGCGGCAGCGACCGGAGTCGACGGTCGGCCCAATTCCACCAGACCGCATCCAGAACTGCGAAACTCAGCAGGAAAAACCAGAAAGCCATTGCCAACAGTGTATGCCACCCGACGCCCTGGGACACCCCAATGCCTTGCTTGAGGCCGTTTCCATTCTATACTTCGATCTACTCTTGAGGAACTCTATGTCATTGAGCGGGAAAATCGTCTGCCTTGCCCTCCTGTCCATGCTTACCGGCTGCGCCCAGCGCACGCTGGTTATCAACAGCGAGCCCCAAGGTGCGCTGGTTTACCTGAACGAGGAGGAAATCGGGCGAACGCCAGTGACCTACGACTTCCTCTGGTATGCCGATTACGATGTGACGTTGCGCAAGGAGGGTTACGAAACCCTCAAGACTCACCGCAAGCTGAAAGCCCCCATCTACATGTGGGTGCCGTTCGATCTATTCTCCGAGATGTTCGGGGTAAAAGACAAGCGCGAATGGACCTTCACAATGTCGCCGGCTAACCCGCAGGCGGGCAATCCGGAAGAGTTGGTCGGCCGGGCCGAGCAATTGAAAGGCGAGCTGCGATCCTCCAAGTACACACGCCAGCCGACAACCCTGCCAACTACGCAACCCGCGACTGAACCCGCAACTGAACCCGCAACTGAACCCGCAACTGAACCCGCAACCGAACCCGCAACCGAACCCGCAACCGAACCTGCGACCCAACCCGGCACACAGCCCGCCACCCAACCGGCCACAACCAACCCGTAAAACCAACGGGCGCAGCGCGAACTTCTGAGTCGGAGCGAAACTCCGTACTCAGCACTCAGCACTTCGAACTCCCCTGCTGTTCTATGCCGCGATTGTCGCCAGGGACGATTTGTCGTTGGTGATGACCACCGTTTCCCACAGGTCGATGCTTTCGAGCTTAAAGCGGTAATCGATCTGCACGCCCGTTCGGCGAATCAGGTCCTGCAATGCCAGATCGCTCCGCCAGCCCAGCCGTGTGCACAGCGGGCACAGCCATTTCTCCAGGAGGGCGATAAAGCGGTTGGTCGATTGGAAGTGATTGACGATTACGATCCGCGCGTCGGGCTTGGCCACCCGCTGGGCTTCCCGGATCAGTTTGTACGGATCACTCACCACGCTGATCACGTGGCTGATAAACACGTGATCGAACGAGTTGTCCGCAAACGGCAGATGCAATGCGTCCGCCTGCAGGAGAGTGACATTGTGGATCCCACGCTCACGGATCTTCTTGCGAGCCTCACGCAGCATGCCGCTGGACAAGTCGATACCGTAGATCCGTCCTTGCGGATAGTAGTTCAGCGAGTTGCCCGTGCCGATTCCCAGATCCAGCACGCGATCGGTTTCGCCGATATTCATGTGCGAAATCGCCCGGGCAATGCGGCGCCTCACCAACCGGCCGAACGTGGCGTCGTAAAAGAAGGATTGAATATCGTAAATGCCTTTGGTCGTGGCTTCTTGCATGGCAACTCACTTCCCTACCCATCAAAGACCCCTGCCGATGGGTCATCTCAAAGCAGCCAATTTAGCCACAAGAAGGCCCATTGCCAACTCTGAAGGACCGCGATCAACAATACCTTCCCGGTGCGGTTTCACTCAGCCGTCACATGCCCGCAGCCCCAGCATCCAGGAACCACAGCAATTGATCGCTATCCGGATTGATCAGTTGGACCGGCAATGGCTCAGCGTCGTCCAGCCCTTCCAAGACCTCCTGCACGCGTGCGGCCTTGTTAACTCCGGTGACCGGAATCAGCACCTCGCGTGAGCGATTCAGGAATGGCACGGTCAGCGTGAGACGCCAAGCATTCAGTTTTTCCACAAAGGTCGCCACGCAGCGGTGCTCCGCCTCCTCCAGCGCCGACGAACCGGGAAATAACGATGCCGTATGCCCATCCTCACCCATGCCCAGTAACGCCAGGTCCAGGCCCCCTTCGCCGAACTTTTCCTTCAGCATGCGCCCGTACTCGGCCGCCGCCGCTTCCGGATCGATTTCGCCTCGCATGCGGTGGATGTTGGCTGGGGGAATATCCACATAGTCCAATAGAGTCTCGCGGATCAAGCGGAAGTTGCTGTCGGCATGTTCCGGGGGAACACAACGTTCGTCGCAGAAGAAGATCTCTACCTTGGGCCATTCGATTCGACCCAGGTACGGTTCGTCGGTTAGCAGTTCGTATATCGGCTTCGGTGTTTTCCCGCCCGACAGTCCAATGGAGAAATTCCCTTGTTCGCCGATAGCTGTCGCGGCGGACTCGACGATGTGATCCACCACGGCTCGGGCAACTGTCTCGGGAGTCGGAAAGACTCGAATCTTCGGAACTGACATGGGTAAAAGGTTACGAGCAGGGGTGAAAACAATCAATTGCCAACCGGTCTCACTTGCCCACCCGTCTCACTGTGGCCGCCACAACCGCTGCAGAGGAATCTCCAGTTCCGGAAACGGCGGCAGGCGGACGATATCGCTGGCTTTGCCCTGCCCGGTCGGCACGTAGACGCCATCCTGAAGTTGATAGCCTTCGAGCGTCCGTTCTTGTGGATCGACGATCCAGTAGTAAGCCACACCCCCCGCCTGGTACTGCCGAAACTTGTCCACACGATCAATCTTCCCGCTGCTCGGGCTAACAATCTCCACGCACAGATCCGGCGGACCTTCCATGGCTTTCTGGCTGATTAGGTATAGACGATCCTTGGCAAAGAACAGGATATCCGGCCGACGCACGTCGTGCGGACCAAAGATCGTGTCCACATCGCCAAAAACCTGCCCCAGATCATGAGCTTCCACATGCTGGGTCAAGATCATGCTCAGTTTCTTATCCGTATACGAGTGATCCGGCGTCGGACTTGGGCTCACGGCCACCTCCCCATCGACCAGTTCCAACCGCACGCCAGGCGGATCTTCCCCCAGCTCCAGGAACTGCCGCGCAGTCATCTTGATGGTGCTCACCGTGGACATACATCACCTCTTGGCACAGCGGCATTGTACCGACTCTTGCCAAGTCCGCGAAATATACATGGATCACATAATCTGATGTGCCGGCTGTGGCAGGTCCTCGTGAATCGTCTGCTGCTTGGCCTGGTCTCCGGTGTAGGTAAACAGAATCATGTCGTCATCGATCCGAGCCTGCAGGTGCACCGGCCGTTGCCAGACGCGATGGACGTTCTTCAACGTCTCGATCGCCATCTTGATTTCCAGGTCCAGCCCATTGTGCTGATGCGCCAGGTACAGTTCCCCACGGTTGCAGTAGTTGCCATCCACCACATAAATGAACGGCTGCCCCATGTTCGTCAGCTGGAATAATAGGCCCTGCTTGATCCGCTGGGGATCGCGCGACACGATGCGAAGCTGGCCGGTGTGGGGATCCCGCCCATACTGGTAGAATCGGTGCTTCTCGATGAATTCGCCCGTCATGAACTCATCGATGAAGTTCACATCGTTGTACACCCGGCGAACCTCGAAGATCTTTTGCCGGCCCAGCCCCAGGCCCTTGTCCCACCGCTTCTTCTCACCCAACCGATCCGCTTCCTCATAATCCTTGCCGAATCTTCCCTTGTTCCAGCGATCCTCGATGTCGCGGAACAACTCCAGCCCGATCTTGTACGGATTGAAATTGCCCGGCGGCATGTGCACAGTCCCACTATGGTGATCCGCATAGTCGATGACTTCCTTGGCCTCGACAAAATGTTTGGTCATCAGCGTGCTGTGCCAATAGCTGGCCCAGCCTTCGTTCATCACCTTGGTCATCGCCTGCGGCGCGAAGTAGTAGCTTTCGTCGCGAACGATCGCCAGGCAATCCGCCTGCCAGTCCTCAATCCTGGCCCGCTGCAGCAGGTAAAGCAGCACATCCCGCGTCGGCTTGGCCGGGGTCGCTCGCCGTTTCTTCTCCTCCTGCTCGCGCGTCTTCTTGGCTTCGGCTTCCAGCGCCTCCCGGGGATTGATCCACCGATCCATGTAGCTCTTGGCCCGGAATTTTCCGGACAATTCATCGCTGCGTTTGGAATCCTCGCGTGCCACTTCCATCGGGCCGCGGTTGAGGAACATACTGTGCGGGTCAATCAGGTGCTCAATGCTCAGGCACACATCCAGCCACCGCTCGACCGTCTCGTAGCCATGCTTTTCGATATGCCGGCGAATCCGCGTGGCATGGTTGGCCATCTCATCAACCATCTTGCGGTTGGTCTGGCTGAACCACAGGTTGTTCTTGAAAAAATCTGCATGGCCATAGACATGGGCAATGACCAGCTTCTGATCCACCAGTGCGTTGGACTCTTGCAGATAGGCGTAGCACGGATCGTTGTTGATCACCATCTCATAGATCCGCCCCAGGCCATAGTGGTGGCGTTTGCGGAGCTGTTCGTACTCCATCCCGAATCGCCAGTGCGGGTAGCGTTGCGGGAAGCCCCCGTACGAGGCAATCTGGTTCATCTGCTCGTAGTCACACATCTCAAAGATGACGGGATAGAAGTCGAGGCCGTACGATCTCGCCTGCTCGCGAATCTGTTTCTTGGCAGCCAGCAGTTCGTCTGGAAACGGCGATAGAGTGTGACTCGGCATAGGATAGGACGGGCCATCGGCCCGCAGTAAAACGCTCCCAGGCACAGACAAACCATCTGTGCGTTGCATATCCGCGTAAGGCAGGCATCGCCCACCCCACGCCTTTGTTTATTCTAGGAGCGATATCGGCGTCTAGGTGTGATCCGTCGATTACGCCGTGGCACAGGCTTCCCGTCGCTCGCCGGCGTGCGAGCCCGGTTGAGTTCCCGCCATATCCGCCTCAATCTCGTTATAAACTTGCAGGTATCCCTCCACCATGCGCTGAATCGTAAACAGCTCGACAGCACGTTGCCGGGCGGCCGCTCCCATGCGTTGCCGGCGATCACGATCCATCAGCAACTCATAGAGCTTCTGCTTCAGATCCGACACATCGCCTCTTTTGAAGATCAGCCCGGCTTGTCCGTCGGTCCCAAGGGCTTCCGGAATGGCACCGGCATCGGAGCCGATTACGCAGGCACCGCATCCCATGGCTTCAATCTCCACAAGGCCCAGGGCTTCCTCCCATTCCGAGGGGATAGCCACTACATCAGCCTGGGCAAAGAGTCGAGCCACCCAGTCGATATGTCCCAGAAACTCAACTTGGCTCAGCTCATGGTCAATGCAGTATTGCCGCAATTCGTTGCTCTGATGTCCCTCGCCCGCAATACGCACCTTCAGCGGCAAGGATGGATGTTCGCGGAGTAGCTCACACACCGCCTGCAGAAGGCAGAGCACTCCCTTTTCCGGGATGAGCTGCCCGGCAAAAGCGATCGTCAGAGCCTCCGACTCGGTTTTTTCCATCGGCACAAACTGCTCCATATTCACGCCGTGGTGCACAACCCGGATCTTCGACGCCGGCAGGAACACATCGTGAATATCCCGTTCCCGGACGAAATCGGATACCGCGATGATGTGGTCAATGTACCCCGCCGCCCAGCGCCCGCGCAACCTGGCCAGCATCCGCTTGAGCGGCCCCTTTCTGGATGGACGATTGCTGGAGTTGTCATTCAGCACCAGGTATCGCGCCCCCGAATGCCTCTTGAGCATCCAAAGCGCCGGATTGAATGGCGAAATGAAAGTCGATTGGATTACGTCCGGATGATATTGGCGTAAATCGGCCGCCAAGGCCTTTGCGCCCGCACAGGTCAAGGGAAATGGCACCACAATCCACGGCGAATCCAACTCTCGGAATCGACGCTGCAGGGAGATTTCCGGCTCGCCGCCAAATACATGCACCGTGCGCCACCCCTTGCTCCGCAATCGCTCCGCCAGCAACACCAGCACCTGCTCGCCACTGCGTTTGGGATATCGCGGAAGAAAGTCAAGCACTTGGACTACCGTATGTCCCATTGGGGTCTCCTTCACCTTTGCCGATAGACCGGCCTTCCCGGGCACCCCTCATCCGTGTGTTGCTGCTGTCAATTGGTGCTAGTGCCTTTTGCCAAAGAAACTTTCGATAAGGCACCTCGGATTATCCCGGTGATCCGGCCGAATTGTCAACGCTGTTCTTGGCACGCCGCAATGGGAAACACACCAGGATCGCCCCAATGCCACCCCAGTCAGTGCCCCTTGCCAAAGAACGTCTTGATCGAGTCATATATGTCATCTTTGCTATTGACTCGACTCGTCAGAACCCGTTCGTAGCCCCGTAGATGCTCGTGCAGAACATTGATGAAGTTGCCTGATCCGTAAGCACTGGCAACCTGGCAATACCCGAACATATTGGCGATCGGGAGCAGCTGCTCCTTCAGGATCTTCACGCAATCCCGGCTGTCAGCCTCGGAACTGTTGTCGCCATCCGAGAAGTGAAACAGGTAGATGTTCCACTCGTCCGGCGAGTAATGCGTGTCCAGAAGCTGCTTGCAGGTCTTGAATGCCGAGCTGATCTTGGTGCCGCCGTCCTCTCGCAGGTGGTAGAAGGTGTGCTTGTCCACCTCCTTGGCCGCCACATCGTGCACGATGTAGCGTGTCTCAATCCCCTCGTAATTCTTCCGCAACCAGGTATCAATCCAGAACGCCTCGATACGGACCAGTTCCTTCTGCTCCTCGCCCATCGAGCCGGACACGTCCATCATAAACACGATCAACGCATTGCTCTGAGGACTCTTGATCTCTTTCCAGCTTCGATAGCGGATGTCCTTGCGCTCGGGGATGATGATCGGATTGTCCGGATCATAGCTGCCGAGCATGATCTGCCGCTTGAGCGCTTCCTTGAACGACCGTTTGAAATGGCGCAGCGAATCCGGCCCCACTTGCCGAATGCTGTGATATTTTTCACGGATCGTCGTAATGCGATGTTTACCCTTCGGCTCGATTCGCGGCAATTTCAGCTCCTCGGCCAAAATCTCCGCCAATTCGTCCAGGGTCAGATCCACTTCCATCAGGTGCTGGCCCGGTTGGTTCCCACCCGGCCCAGCTCCCTCGCCCGGCTCGCCGACCGCATCCCCTTCCTTGCCATCCCCCGCGCCGATACCACTGCTGTTATCGCCATAGCGGAAATGCGGCAGGTCGATCCCACGCACCGGAATCGAAATCAGGTGCTTGCCTTCTTTTCCAATCAGCTCCCCTTTCGTCAGAAACTTCCGCAAATCCTCGCGGATCCGCCCTTTGACGATCTGCCGGAATCGCTGATGGTCTTTGTCAATTTTCAGGATCATGGTGACTAGTGGATAGCGGTTAGTGGCTAGTAGGTAGTCGATCGTGCCTAGCGATCAGCAAACCGCGTACGATTCCAACCACTAGCCACTATCCACTACTTACTATCCACCGGCCGGCTAATCCTCCTGCTTGCTGTCGCCGCGAGCGAAGATGCTCGCCACATAGTTCAGCACATCGGTCGCACTGGTCTCGTTGTACCCGAAGTACTTGATCAGCCGCTGCTTGACGACGTCGATCTTCTGCTGCGTTTCGTCGTCCACCACGCTGGAGACCAGGTTCTTCAGCTTGATCGTATCCCGCTGGTCTTCGAACAGCTTCAGCTCCAGCGCCTTGAGCAGACGGGCGTTGGTGTTGTACTCAAACTTCTTGCCGTCCAGCGCCAGCGCGCCGATGTAATTCATGATCTCCTGCCGGAAATCCTCTTTTCGGCTTTCGGGGATATCGATCTTGTCTTCGATCGAACGCATCAGCCGCTCATCCGGATCCTCATCACGCCCGGTGTAGCGATTGCGCACCCGCTCATGCTGCGTGTACGCCCGGACGTTCTCGATGTAGTTGGCGCAGAGCCGCTTGATCGCCTCTTCGTCGGCGCTGATCGCCCGCTGCACCTCGGCCTTGAGGATGTCCTCATATTCCTCGCGAACCACAGACAACAGCTCCTTGTATTCCTTCTTCAATTCTTCGTCGGTGATCAGGGAATGATGGCTAAGGCCTTCCTCCAACTCGTTCATTACCATGAACGGGTTGATCGTCTTCTCCTGCTGCGCCTGGTGGCTGACCAGCGAATTGCTGATCTTGTCCTGGATGTACCGCGGGCTGATACCGGTCATCCCTTCGCGCGGCGCCTCCTCCTTCAGTTCCTTGATGCTGTCCTCGGTGAAGCCGGGAATGCTCTTGCCGTTATACAGCTTGAGCTTCTGAAGCTTGGTGATGCCCGCCTTCTTGGGTTCGGCCAGGCGTGTCAGGACCGCCCACATCGCCGCCATCTCGATCGTGTGCGGCGCGATGTGGATGCCCCGGACCTTTTCCGGCCCGAAATCCTTCATATAGATCTTGATCTCATCGTCGAGCCGAACGTTGTAGGGAATATCGATCTTGATGGTGCGGTCGCGGAACGCCTCCATCATCTCGTTACCCTGGAGCTTCTTGTACTCCGGCTCGTTGGTGTGCCCCAGGATCACTTCGTCGATGTACGTTTGTGCGAACTTCTTGGGCTTGATCAGGTGTTCCTGACTGGCTCCCAAGAGATCGTACAGGAACGCCACATCCAGCTTCAGCACTTCGATGAATTCCACCAACCCGCGGTTGGCGATGTTCAGTTCGCCGTCGAAGTTGAACGCCCGCGGATCGCTGTCGCTGCCATATTCTGCGATCTTCCGGTAATTGATGTCCCCGGTCAGCTCGGTGCTGTCCTGGTTCTTCTCATCCTTCGGCTGGAACGTGCCCACACCGCGACGATCCTTCTCCGACAGGATCAGCCGCTTGACCCGGATATGATCCATCACCTTGCGCCAGTCGCCATCGTACTGATCCAGCAGATCGCCATAGATCTTCCGGCAGAATGGGCAGGGCTCGCCATACAAGCGGACCTTGCGACCCTCCGGCAGCTTCTCATTAATCACATCGAGCACGTCCTGGCGAGCCTCACGCGGAATCAAGAGCAGCGGCTCCTCGTGCATCGGGCAAGACACATATTCCTCAGTGTCATCCCCCAATGGTCGATGCCGCTGCACTCGCCACGCATACGTGTACACCTTCCCCGCTTCCGTCTTCGAATACGATTCCAACCCCTTCTTCAGGAGCCTCGCAATCGTCGATTTGCTTGAACCAACCGGCCCATGCAACAACAGAATGCGCCGTTCGGTCCCATACCCCTGAGCTGCGGACTTGAAGAAGTCCACCAACTGCATCAAGGGCCTCTCCAATCCAAAAATGGCATCGGCCCCGCCTTCAATCGGATCAGTAAAGAAATGGTAGCGAATGTACTCCTGTTTGAACTGGGTGTACCCCTCCCACCCGTAACTGAGGATCATGTCGTACACTCGCTGAAACGCGTTGCGCGATACCGACGGGTTCTCTTGAACAATATCAAGATATTCCCAGAAGGTCCCTTCCCAATGTTGTTCGCGGAAATGGCTGCTATCCAGCTTCCGATCGATGATGCTGACTATCGGGTTCATCTTCGTGGGCATTGAAGTCCTCCCTAACAGCTCGCAATAGCGAACGCATGCGACTGCTCGTCCGTGTGCACACGTCGCTTTCCAAAGCTTAGTTCTGCCCGTTTGTCCCGTCTATTACAAAACCCGGCCGTTTCTGGGCCGTTATTTGCGCCTCGATCTGATCTACTGCCTGGCATTCCCACGCAGATAGTTCCGCCATTCCCAACCATGCTCAGCCACCACACAACAGGCGCAACAGGTTTACCCAATCATACGCATGTCACTGGCAGCGTGTTTCACATTTTGTGATGTTTGCCACCTCTCGCCAGGAAAACTCGGCTGGCGAACGACGTGAAGGGACCGTGGCCCTCTACAGCCGGCCCGCTCGTCATCTGGGCTTTTGGGCATCCGTCATCGATTCGACATTCCGATTTCGTGTTTCGGGCTTCTCGCGGCATGGCATCGGGCCTTTACCAACCCTCCTCCTGGGCTAACATAAGGCACCATGACTGAGTCCTCCCGCGGCACCGGCGCCTTCAGACTCTTCCGCCTCTTCGGCATCAATGTTTCCTTGCACTGGACTTGGCTTCTCGTCGCCTTGTATGAATTTCAAACCCGGCGAACCGAATACCAATCCCCCTTGTGGGGCATCGCTGAGTATCTGAGCTTGTTTCTCATCGTCCTCATGCACGAGTTCGGCCATGCCCTGGCTTGCCGCTCCGTCGGCGGGCAGGCTGATCGGATTCTCCTGTGGCCCTTTGGTGGCATCGCCTTCGTCAATCCCCCCCAGCGCCCCGGCGCCTTGCTCTGGAGCATTGCCGCCGGCCCCCTCGTCAACATCGTGCTCCTGGCGCCAACAATTATCCTGGCCGCTGTTTTCAGGACGCATTCGCACGATCTAGCCCTGTTCTTCTACACCCTCGCTCTCATCAACATCATCCTGCTGGTCTTCAATCTTCTGCCCATTTATCCCCTCGATGGCGGCCAGATCGTCAGAGCCCTCCTCTGGTTCTTTGTGGGTCAAGCCAAAAGCCTTTTGGTCGCGGCAATCATCGGACTGCTCGGAGCCGGCGGTTTCATGGTCTTGGCCCTTGGGCTGGGCGATACCTGGCTAATCATCTTGGCCCTCCTCGGCGCTTTCCAATCGTGGAATGGCTACCGTCATGCCCGAATGCTCCAAGCCTTGGACGCCCATCGCGCCGCCGGGCTCGCCTGCCCGGCTTGCGGCGCGCACGCCAGTTCGCTCTGGCAATGCTCCTGTGGCCATCAATTCGATCTACTGGCCTTCGGTCCGAAGTGCCCGCGATGCGGAGTCCCTGTTGAAACCGCCACGTGTGCCCGCTGTGGCCAAAGCACCCCCTGGTATGCCTGGAACGTGCTTCCCCCCGGATTCCCTCTGCCTACGCCCTCGCCGCAGCCGGTGCAACCCTATGTTCCCCCCTCAACGAGCCCCCTCGATCGTCAGGTATAGCTCCTCAAATGCCCTTACCAGCGATGGCAAGGTGTAATGTGCATTCAACCCGCTCGGATTCGGCAGAATCCAGACCTGGGTCTGGCCAATCGTTTCCTTCTGCAGCCCCATCACTGCATCCCGGCGACCAAAGGCTGTTCGATACGCACCGATGCCCAACACCGCCAGACACCGCGGCGCATACCGGCGAACCTTTTGTTCCAATTTCACCGCGCCGGCTGCCAGTTCCGCCGATGTCAACTCATCGGCCCCTGCCGTCGCCTTGGCCACGATATTCGTGATGCCATAGCCGCTGGCCAGAAGTTCCTGCTCTTCCACAGGCAATAACTGCCGTCGCGTAAACCCCGCCCGATGCAACGCCGGCCAGAACCGATTCCCCGGCCGAGCAAAATGGTGCCCGACCGCCCCGGAATACAACCCCGGATTGATCCCACAGAACAGTACCGCCAAGCCCGGCCCGATCACATCCGGCACCGTCTTGCCGTACGCTCGCATCAACTCCGCCCGGGTTGGTCTATGCAACATCGCCACCGGTACTCAATTCCTTCAAGCCCCACCCAACATAGGCCGCACATAATATAGCTTAGGCCTGTTCTCTACGGTCACGCGACCGAAGGGCGCAAAAGGAACGCGGCAGGACCCAAACACCTCGGCCCTGCCGCGCGTTCCCATGGTAGTTTTAGAGCATCGAGTCGCCCACGGCGACTATGCCGCTTGGCTGAACTCCGAGAACTCGTCCTGGTTCGCCTCCTCCAGTGGAATCATCCGCTTCGAATCCTTCGCCCCACTCGCCACCGGCGCCAGCTTGGTGGCCTTCACTGCCGTTCGCCGGGAAGCACTCGAGCCAGTTGCAGTGTGCGTGGCCGCACTACTGCCACCCACCAGCGCCAGCAGTTGACCAACCATGGCCTTCATCTGCTCCGCCTGGGCCGACAGTTCCTCGGACGCGCTGGCCGATTCCTCGGCATTGGCGGCATTCGACTGGGTCACCTTGTCCATCTGACCCACCGCCGTATTCACCTGCTGGATCCCCTGCGCCTGCTCGTTGGACGCCGCCGCGATCTCGCCCACCAGGCTGTTCACCTTCGTGTTGGAAGCAGTAATTTCCTCCAGCACCTTAGCCACCTCGGTGGCGATGCTCACGCCATTCTTGGCGTTGCTCACGCTTTCCTCAATCAGGGCAGACGTGTTCTTAGCCGCTTCCGCTGACCGCATGGCCAGATTACGCACCTCTTCCGCCACCACCGCAAAGCCCTTGCCCGCTTCGCCCGCCCGAGCCGC
>JBLNDH010000737.1:0-2643 GCA_050261455.1 Bacillota bacterium | reverse complement strand
CATCGGGGCTCACTTCGCGGCCATTCCGAAAATAGCGATGGTGGAGGATGCTCCGGCTGGCCGGATGACTCTTGGAGAGGTTGGTGTTGGAGGCAACGCCGAGCATCTGCGTGAACGTGCGGTTGCCCCAGATAGAGAAGCACTGGGCATCCTCGGCCACGGCGATGCCCATCGGCACAATATCGAGCAGGGTTTGCAGTTCGGACACTTTCCGCTGCAGGTCCCGATTGAGCTGCTCCATCTGGGCCTCGATGCGTTTGCGTGCGGTGATGTCGGTGAACATCCCCAGGGCCCCCCCGTAGCGGCCTTGCGGGTCGTAGATGACGTTGTTGGAAAGGATGGCCCAGATCGTCGACCCATCCTTGCGCAGCAGGGCCAGTTCGCCAAGGGTTCGCACTCCGCGTCGAATATCGGCAAAGCTCCGTTGAAACTCGGCAACCGACTCCGGGGCCGCGAAACGGAGCGGATCCTGGCCTAACAGTTCCTCGATCGTATAGCCGAGCAACTTGGCCAGGTGCTGATTGGCATAGACCGTCTTGCATTGGGCATCGACCATCCAGATACCCTCAGTGGCGGTCTCCACGATCTGACGGTACTTGGCCTCACTGTGCCGCAGTGTCTCGTCGGCCAACTTGCTTTCGGTCACATCGCGTGAGACTCCCCACAGCCCGATGGTTTGGCCTTGGGCGTCACGATACGGGCCCTTGGTAACCAGATAGGTTCGGGTGACACCGGCCGAGGTGTTCACCTCTCCGTGGGTCCGCGTTTGTCCCTCGGCCATGATCGCTTGATCGATCTGCCGGATCCGCTGAGCACTCTCGGGAGTAAACAGTTCGGCATCCGTTTTTCCGACAACCTCCGACACCGACTTGCCCAGCAGACGTGAACCGGCGGTATTGACCATCAGATAGCGGCCGTGGATATCCTTGACGAAGGCGGCATCGGTGGTGCCCTCGGTAACGGCCCGCAGCAGAGCGTAACTTTCGGCCTTTTCCTTGTCGGCGATCTCGCGACCCTGGGGCAGCAGGTAGAGGACTTGTCCGTTGTCGTCAAAGATCGGTTTGAGGGAGAAATCGACAGTGATCGACTCGCCAGGGCGTCCCGCAATGCAATGTTGCGTTTCGAAGCGGATGAACTCCCCTTGTGCCGCTCGACGGATGGCATCCTTCAGCCGCATTTGCACGTCAGCGGAGGCGTTCCACCAAGGCGTCTCCCAGAACAGGCGGCCGATGACTTGCTCGCGGCTGACTTGCGCCGCCTCAAGAGCCGCTCGATTGGCTTCCAGCAGATGGCCTTCCACGTCCAGGAGGCCAACGAACTGGCCCATGTGGTCGAGCATGATGCGGGCGTACCCCGACGCCAATCGATGAGTCTGCTTTTCTTGAAAAGACCGTTCAATACTCATGCAAGAAGTCCATTCACTACCTCCTCCCTGATACAATCCTATTCTACGGCAACAGGTTGGGGCTAGACGAGGGCCTAGCCAGCATCCACCTCAATAAAATAATAGGGTAGCTTGGTGGAGTCACTGTACGCCTGCGGCGGCTTGCTGGATGGCGGTCTCGAGTTGCTGAGGGTTGATGGGCTTGGCCAGATGCGCTACGAAACCCGCCCCCATGCTCTTTCGGGCATCTTCGTCGGAGGCAAACCCGCTGAGGGCAATGCCGCGGACAGGATGCCGCTTCTGCAAGGTGCGCATCAGGTCCCAGCCGGTGCCATCCGGCAGACCGATGTCGCTGATGATCAGGTCAAACTGTCCTTTGGCAGCTTCCAACGCTTCCTGAATGCTGGCGGCGGTGCGAACCTCATGGCCGAAGGTTCGCAGGAGGCGAGTCATCACGTGCAGGGTGTCCAGGTTATCATCAACCAGCAGAATGCGTACGGGGCGATCTTGACGCAGAGGCGGCTGAGGGGACACCGGCCCGGCGGGTGGCCGGACCACCACCTTGAACTGTACGGTGAACGTGGCGCCTTTATCCTTGCCTTGGCTGGTGGCTGTGAGCTTTCCGCCATGAGTCTCGACCAGTGCTTTGGTGATGCTCAGCCCCAGCCCCAGCCCGCCGAACCGTCGGGTCAGAGTCTGCTCGCCCTGTTCAAAAGCGGTGAACAGCCGTTGCATGATCTCCGGTTCGATGCCAATGCCCGTATCGGTGACCTGCACCTTCAGAATCCCGTCCGGTGCGTTGCTGGAACGAATGGTGATGCTGCCCTGCCGCGGCGTGTACTTAACGCTGTTACTGATCAAGTTCCAGAACACCTGCTGAAGCCGAACGGGATCGGCCTGCACGTGGTGCTGCCTGGCAGATAGATCGACTACGAGACGAAGGGACTTGGCCTCGATCTCTCCTCGGAAGATATCGGCGGCCGCCCGGATCTTCTCGTGGGCATCCACGATTTGAGGATGCAGTTCCAGTTTGCCCCGAGCAATTCGCGTCGTGTCCAGCAGATCGTCGATCAGCTGGGCTTCCAATTCGACATTGCGCTGGACTACCTGCAGCGCCTGACGCGTATCGCCAGTCAGATCCGACTCCTGCTGCATCATCGCCAGCGTGGCCAAAGCCGGGGTAAGTGGCGTACGAAGCTCATGACTCAGGACCGCAAGGAAGTGGTCTTTGGCCCGATTGGCCGCTTCAGCCTGATCCT
>JBLNDH010000736.1:0-3084 GCA_050261455.1 Bacillota bacterium | reverse complement strand
ACAACTGGACGATTAAGAATCGCGATCACATCATCGCTTGCCGCAGTAAGTTCAGACTTTTGGGAATGCAGGATGACCTGAAGGGTGCATTGGCAATGAAAACCGACATGGCCAGGGCGTTCCTGAGATCCCCCGCAGTCGCAGATGCAAAGCCCCTTTGGTGCGTTGGCCGCATTGACCAGACGAGCTTCCTCGGTTAAGGAATTCAGCCATGACGAACGGCAAATTCCCGGTGACGTGCATGGCAATGGCTGCGGTGATGCTAGGAATCGGATATATGAGGACATCCTTCGGTGCGGTGATGCTGTCGGAGGGGTGGACGCTT
Source organism: Bacillota bacterium (assembly GCA_050261455.1). Lineage (GTDB taxonomy): Bacteria > Planctomycetota > Phycisphaerae > Tepidisphaerales > Tepidisphaeraceae > JAPLNB01. The sequence goes on along the minus strand of JBLNDH010000736.1, from coordinate 2,759 downwards.
CAGGACATCGCCAAGGTGACCGACGGCGGTGCGGCGATATCGAAGGTCGGCTACACGCCGGCGAACTGGTACAAAGCCACTGTGCCAGGCACCGTACTCACCAGCTGGGTCAATGAGGGTGTTTATCCCGAGCCACTCTATGGCGAGAATAACCGCCATGACAAGATCCCCGAGAGCCTCTGCCGCACGAGCTACTGGTATCGCACCGAAACCACGGTGCCTGCCGCCTTTGCGGGTAAGCACGTCTGGTTGAATTTTGACGGCATCAATTACACGGCCGACATCTGGGTCAATGGCAAGCAGGTGGGCAAGGTGGAAGGCGCCTTCGCCCGCGGCATTTTTGACGTGACCAATTTGGTCAAGGCTGGCGAAAAAGCCGCCATCGCGGTGAAGATCAATCCGCCTCGCCATCCGGGCAATCCTCCCGAGCACACCGTCGAAGCGGGCACCGTCACCAACGGCGGCGACTTGATGGCCGACGGGCCCACCTTTGGCTGCACCGTCGCCTGGGATTGGATTCCAGGCATCCGCGACCGCGACATGGGCATCTGGCAAAAAGTGACTCTGACCACCACCGGTCCCGTGCGGATCGATGATCCTGCCGTCAGTACCGATCTGCCCCTTCCCAGGACGGACTCGGCCGATCTGACGCTGCTCACCACCGTGCGGAATGCGACGGATCAGCCGCAAACCGGTACTCTGCGCGGCGTTTATGAAGGCGGCACGTTCGCCATGCCGGTGACGCTGCAGCCGCGCGAGAAGAAAGAGGTGACCATTTCCGCCAAGGATGCCGCCCAACTGCATATGACCAATCCCCGGCTCTGGTGGCCCAATACCTATGGCGAGCCGAACCTGTACAAAATGCATGTGTCGTTCGACGTGGGCGGAACGGAATCGGATGCGAGAGACGTGAATTTCGGCGTGCGCGAGATCACCTATGCGGTGCCGCCGGATCAGAAGCTGATTCCGCCGAGCGAGTATCTGACCGTCTTCGTCAACGGCGTGCCGGTCATGTGCAAGGGCGGGTGCTGGGGCATGGACGAAGCGATGAAACGCATCCCCGCGGAGGTGCTCGACGCCAAGGTTCGCTTCCACAAGGAAGCCAACTACACCATGATCCGCAACTGGGTCGGCCAGAGCACCAGTGAGGATTTCTATAATGCCTGCGACAAGTACGGCCTCCTGATCTGGGACGAGATGTTCCAGGCCAATAAGAGCGACGGCCCGGATGTGGGTATGCCGTGGCGAGGTGGCAAACTCGAGCCCGAGTTCCGCGATGCGACCATCGCCATGTACCTGGCCAATGTGCGTGAGAAGGTGGTGCGGTTCCGCAGCCATCCATCGATCGCCCTGTGGTGTGGGCGCAACGAGAGTGATCCCGCGCCGGCCGAGGTGGCTGAGGGGCTGCTGAAAATCACCGCGGAGCTGGATCCCGCTCGTTTCTATCAGCCCAACTCCGGCCTGGGCCGGGGCGTGGCATCCGGGGGACCTTATTACTGGCGCATTCCCTCGTCGTACTATGGCACGTCGGTCAACGTGCCCCCGGCACCGCCCACCACTTCGCCCACTACCCGCCCCAGTCGCCACCGCGGCAATGGGCTCCCCGGCGGCCTTGATCCCTTTAAGACCGAACTGGGCAGCGTTTCGATTCCCACGCTCGAAGCCATCAAGGCCTGGATGCCTGAGGAGGACTGGTACGACCTGAACGATGACTGGGCTTCGCACGACCTTTGCAGCGGTGCGCAGGCGGGGCACAACTTCCCCGTGGGCCTTGCCACCCGCTACGGCTTCATCGCCAAACGCGACCTGGCGGACTTCGTGCGCAAGAGCCAGATGGCCATGTACGAAACCTATCGCGCCATGTACGAGGGACGCATGGCCCGCCTCTTCAACCCCAGCAGCGGTGTCTTGACCTGGATGAGCAACCCCTCCCAGCCCAGCTTTGTCTGGCAGCTCTACAGCTACGACTTGGAACCTCTCGCGGCGCTCTACGGAGCGAAGAAGGGGTGTGAGCCCCTGCACATTCAGATGAACCAGAATGACTTCCACGTTACGGTCATAAACACCGCGCCGGTTGCCAAGGAAGGATTGCGGGCACGCACCCGTATCTTCGATCTGGATGGCACGCAGAAGTCCGAGAAGGTCGTCACCGTGACGGCAAAGCCCTGTGCGGCGACCGATGTAGAAGGCATCGCTTGGCCGGCGGGTCTCTCGCCCGTGCATTTTGTCAAGCTTGAGCTCGCGGATGCCACGGGGAAGCTGGTGTCGGAGAACTTCTATTGGCGCAGTACCGCGGTCGTGACCAACCCGCCCTCGGCGATGGATATCTTCGGGGCAGGTGGCCAGCCTCGTGGCGGGCGGCCCGGTGGCGAGGGCCCGGGCCGGGGTGCGGAGGATCTTTCACCGCTCCAGTCGCTGCCCACTGCGGAGCTGCAGGTGTCGCTGGTTCGACGCGATGCCAGCGGCAAGTGCCTGATCGACGCCACCATCACCAATCCGACGAAAGCCGTGGCCCTGCTGACGCATCTGCAGTTGCGCAATGAGCGAACCCAGAAGCGTGTGCTGCCCGTCTTCTACAGCGACAACTACATCAGCCTTCTCCCCGGCGAAAGCAGGATGATCACCATTGAAGCCAATGCCGCCAGTTTGGGCGCGGATCGTCCGCTAGTGACGCTGGATGGCTGGAATGTCACCGTTGCCGACAAGACGTTCCCTGCCGGCGGCGGTGTCGCCGTTACCCTCAATAAAGATGCTTTCGT
>JBLNDH010000735.1:0-14721 GCA_050261455.1 Bacillota bacterium | reverse complement strand
GTAGCGGAGGGACTCGACGGTAGCGGCGGAGGCAGGAGTTTCTGTCTTGAGGCATTCTTCGATGACGCGGAGGGCTTCGCCGAGACGCTTGCCGGCGGCGGTGACGAGGGCGGCGAGGTCTTCGCGGCGGAATTCGTCGGGGGTTTTGTGGCTGGTGCCAACGTCGCCGGGGGTGTCGCGGTGGAGGATGGCGGTAGCGAGGAGGGGGGTGGTGGCGGCGAGGTCGTGACGGAGGTTTTTCAGGGCGGCGGAGAGTTCGTCGTGGTTGAGGATGAAGCGGGCGTAGTCTTCCAACATGCGCAGGGCTTCGCGAGCGCGATTGGCGTTGACGTCGAGGATTCTTAGAATGGGTTCGACTGGCATGGATGCTTGATGATTGTAGAAAGGGGTTTGGGACTGGCAATGCGCGGGAAGATGGGGGCCGCGGATTAATGCGGATAAGGCGCGCACGGACGGGACGCTCGTGCTACGTTTTGTTTTGCCACAGATGGGGCACAGATGGACACAGATGAATTGTGGTGATGGGGGAGGATTTGGCAGAGGTCGGAAGCACTGATTGAATGCATGGGCGAGCCGCCCATGCCACGTTGAGAAGATGCCCGTGTCACGCTGGGTGCGGGCAATGGGAGAATGGGAAGAGGACTGAGCATGAATGGTCGTAAGAAGGCATTTGGGAAGGGGTTAAAGAAGTTGAAAGTGGCGGAGCGAGCAAAGGTGGCGCAGGAGGGGGAGAATAGCGCTTTTGCGGGGAAGCTCTATAATGGCGGGGATATGCCGGAAGTGAACCAGATTATCTGTGGCGATAGCATCAAGATTCTCAACGAGGGGCCGGAGGGGTGGGTGGATCTGGTATTTGCGGATCCGCCGTTCAATATTGGTTACCTGTATCACGGATACGACGATAGGCGGAAGGCGGAAGATTATCTCCAGTTCAGCAGGGACTGGATGGCGGCGGTGAAGCGGGTGCTGAAGCCGACGGGGTCATTTTATTTGGCGATTGGGGATGAGTATGCGGCGGATCTGTGCGTGATTGCCCGGCGTGAGTTGGGCTTCACAATGCGCAACTGGATCATCTGGCATTACACGTTTGGACAGCAGACGAGGATGAAGTTTGCCAAGAGCCACACGCATATTCTGTATTTCACGAAGAGCAAAGAGGAGTTCACGTTCAATGCGGATGCGGTGCGGGTGGCCAGCGCGCGGCAGACGACGTATGCGGATGTGAGGGCGAATCCGAAGGGGAAGTTGCCGGATGATACGTGGTATTTGCGGCCCCAGGAGACGCCGGAGCCGTATTTCGCGCCCGAGGGGGATACGTGGAATGTGAGCCGGGTGTGCGGGACGTTCAAGGAGCGGGAGGGGTGGCATGGGTGCCAGATGCCGGTTCAGGTGTTGGATCGGATTATCAAGGCCTCATCGAATGTGGGGGATATCGTGTTGGACCCCTTTAATGGAAGCGGGACGACGGTGGTATCGGCGGCGCTGCTCGGGCGGAAGTATGTGGGGATCGATCAATCGGCGGAGTATGTGAAGCATGCACAACAGCGGGTGGAGCAGGTGTTGGCGCAGGCGAAGGCGAATGGGGTCAAGCCGGGGAGGGGGGCGGTGGAGTTGAAGGTCGCATTGGCGGCGGTGACGGATCCGAATCGGGCATCGAGGGTGCAGACGGAGACGGATGCGTTTGGCCGGCCGAGGGTGGCGCGGGGGCAACGGGCGGTGCAGAGCGCGTAGAGCGGGTGAGGGGATCGATACGACTGGGCCCTGCGGGCCACCGCGAAGCGGTGCAATACGCGAAGGGCGAGATGCAAATGGGAGAGAGCCGGCGAGGGCCGTCATGGTAGGCGGGCCTCGCCGGCTCTTTGCGAAATAGGGTCTGCTGTCGAGTGTCGGAGTGCTACCGTGTCGGCTGGGTCGAAGGTTGGCCGATGGGTTCAAAGCTGAACTTCTGGCCGCCGATGGAGGCTTCGAACATCAAGCCACCTTTGGGCTGGGTGAAGACGAGGATGCCGTTTTCGAATCGAGCGGCTCCGGAGGCGCCGGCCTTGAGGGCGACGGCGGAGGCATTGGCGGAGAAGGCGAAGTTGCCGCTCCGGAAGCGGTTGAGGGCATCGGGGGTTTCAAAGAGGATCAGTTCGGAGTATTCCTGCCCACCGGCCTGCAAGCCGACGGTGCCCTGGGAGAGATCGGCGTAGCCGATCAAGTTACCTTGTTCATAGACCTCCCCGCGGCCGTAGGCGCCGCCGGCGATGAAGCCACCTTTGCCGACGGATGGGAAGATGGCATAGCCGTAAGCTTGGTTGACCAGGTTTCGCACGCCCGGATCGGTGCTATACATGCGATCGAGGGAAGCGCGGGCATCGCTGGCCAAAGCCTGCTTGGCCTCGGGGGTTTTGGGGGCGGTTTCGCAGCCGGCGAATGCGAGCGTGGCGATGAGCAACAGCATGGCCCGTGAAAAGGATGTGTTCATGATTGTTCCTCAATAAAACGCAAGGGCATTACGGTGATACGGATCGGTATTGACGCCACCAAAATAGCCAAACGTCGCCTGGTCGGAGAACGTCAAAAAAAGGTGGCCAAATGGATTGCACGGGCTTCCTGTTGGGAACGGGGGTGTTTCGCTGGCTACTGAACCATGCAGGCGGGCACATCATTCCAGGGGGATCAACCTGTTGTGCGAGGCAAACCACCGAGGGTCGTGAAACGTATGGTTGATTTGGAGATGGTCATTGGCTGCGCTTTGCGGCTGGGATGTGTTTGCGTAGCACGCGGCTTGCTGGCAATTGATGCGAGGGGCAAGGAGCCTGTCTGCGGCATTCTTTTTGCACGGCGACATCAACTCTGCAATAGAAGGAAGCATTCATGGAGATGCCGACAATCGTGTCACCCGATGAGATGAAGCAACAGGCGCGCGCCTTCTATCTGGATGCGTTAGCGGCGCTCGATCGCTCGCAGGTGCCGTATCTCGTGGGCGGGGGGTACGCGATGACCGCATACACGGGGATCACGAGGCAGACCAAGGATTTGGACCTTTTCGTCCGCGCCGGGGACAGCCGGCGTGCGTTGGATGTTCTGGGGGCGGCGGGCTACCGCACGGAAGTGACCTGGTCGCACTTCCTGGTCAAAGCCTTGTACAAGCAGGCATTCGTGGACATTCTGCACAATTCGGGGAATGGGCTATCGCCGGTGGATGACCAGTGGTTTGCCCATGCCGTGGAAGCGGATGTGTTGGGGCGTCGCGTGCTGCTATGCCCGGCGGAGGAGATCCTGTGGACGAAGGCGTTTGTGCAGGATCGCGATCGTTTCGATGGGGCGGATGTGGCCCACCTGATTCTGGCACGGGGCGAGCAGTTTGACTGGCAGCGATTGATTCGGCGATTCCAGTCGCATGAGCGGGTGCTGCTGGCGCATTTGCTGCTATATACCTATATCTATCCTTCGGAGCGTCGGAACGTGCCGGGGTGGGTGATGGAGCAGCTGATGGGCCGAATGGCGGAGGAGCCAGCGAGCGCGGAGCGAGTATGCATGGGCACCTTCCTTTCGCAGAAGCAATTCCTGTTTGATGTTAACGAGTGGGGGTATGCGGATGCCCGGCTCCAGCCGCGGGGGCCCTTGACGCCGGCGGAGATCGCTGAATTGCCGGCGGCTTGATGGGGTAACAGTGAATCGGGATTATGCGGAGTGGTGAATCGTGGTTACGGGAGATTCGTGTTCACCAGAGGTGACCACGCCGCTATGGGGAGGGGCGTGACTCTCGCTGGAACTGCTGGTTACTTGCCTGTTGGGCTGTGCATGTGAGCTTCGAGTACCTGTTTGATCTGCTCGGCTGACATGCCTCGGTTGATCATGTCGCGTTTGAGGGCGGCTTCCAGTTCGGCTTGGCGGGCTTTGACGGCATGAGTGGTGATGACACTGATGACAGCGATGGTGATGCCGCCGATCACCGCGGCCAAAGGGATCAGTACGCCCAGCAGATCCGGGATCTGGGCGCCGAGCAAATCGGAGTTCCATAAAAGCTGCACGTCATGCCTCCTTCGCGAATCGCAGGACTCTCCTGCTTGGGCCCTGGCGCAGGCCGTCCAAAGACGGTAGTCGCCACAATAGGGTGAATATTACCGTATGTGGCCGCCGAGGTTGATCTTTTTTGACGATTCTTGGGCGCTGATCGGGCTTGTTGACGTGAGGCTCGGGTTGGGAATGGCCCGGCTCGGCTTCTGGCTTGACGTGCGAATGCGGTTTACTTGTTACTCGCGGGGGGGCAGGCAATCGGCTTTGCGTTACGGAATTCCGAAAATGGATCGCTCATCGTGAATCACGAGACAACTCAGGCGTTTATACAAGCCTTGGACCAGGCCGAGCGGACCAAGGATGGGGAGCCATTGGTTGGTGCAGATGTTTGCGTCGAATGCCGAATTGGTGAGCCTGTTCGAATTGGGGAAGGGGAAAATCGAGCGATTCGCCACCTATTATGATTCGGCGGTGCTTTTGCCCGAAGGAGTCGAGCGATCTGGCAAGGCTATGCAATCGTGAACGGGCGTTGGGGCTGAACGCGATCAATGGCGGTTTATCTATGATGATAGAGCCTGTCGGGGGGCCAAATGAATCGGAATGAATCTGCAGGTCCGCAGTTGGGGCTGGTGTGCATCACGGTCGGGCCGGCTGTCCGATACAGAACAGTGACGCGGACGCGGTACTTGGGCATGGCGGAGCAGGAGCGGCTGGCACACCTGCGCCAGCTTTACAGGGACAATCTGAGCCGGTTGTTCGGTGCGTTGGCATTCTGCCATGCCAATGGGATCCGTCTGTATCGCGTGACTTCGGCGTTGTTTCCGCAGATCGATGATCCGATCGGGGCGAGGGTGGTGCAGGAGTTGAAGGAGCCGATGGCGGGGTTTGGTCGAGAGGCCAAGCGACTGGGCATCCGCGTGGTGCTCCATCCCGATCAGTATGTGGTTTTGAACTCGGAATCCGATGCGGTTGTGCAGCGGAGTCTTGGGATCATGGAACGTCATGCGATGGTGTTCGATATGCTGGGTTTGCCGAGGTCGAGTTGGTCGGTGATGATTCTGCATGGGGGCAAGGGCGGGCGTGCTGAGGAACTGGTCCAAGTCATTCGAACGTTGCCCGCGGGGGTTCGCAAGCGACTGGTGCTGGAGAACGACGAATCTGCCTATGGGGCGTCGGCAATTCTGGATATTTGCCATAAGGCGCGCGTTCCAATGGTCTTTGATGTTCACCATCACGCCATCAAAGAGCGGCTGAGCAGCTACGACGATCCGAGCATAGCTGAGATGATTCGGGCAGCGGCGGCGACCTGGCCTGAACCGCAATGGCAGATTGTGCACCTGTCCAACGGCGAGCGGAGCTTCAATGATCCCCGGCACAGCGAGTTGATCAGCTGTATTCCGGCTGCGATGCGGAGCGTGCCATGGATCGAAGTTGAGGCCAAAGGCAAAGAGGAGGCGATTGCGCAACTGCGCAAACAAGGAAAGTGGCCATCGGAGAAGTCGGTGTCGCAGTAAGGGTGGATTGGCGGGGGAACCGGGCCGAGGACCCCCTGTTACTCGAGAGTTGACGGGCCGCTGGAGCTGCGGGTTATGCGGGTGGGGTGGGCACCTGGAGGAGCCCGGCCCTGCGGGCCGCCGCTAAACGAGGGAGAAGTGAGGGGAAGGGTGCGGCGGTAGATCGGATCAGGATTGGCGCTCACGGTCGCTGGGGGTACGGCCTGGCTCGGGTGCTCGGCCTCGCTCCTCGCTGGCCTCAGTGTGCGGGGATGTCAAGCCGGGGTGTTGTTCGGCATAGCGTTCGGCCCGCTGCCGTTCTATGGCTTGCAGAGCGTGGATTTCACGGAGTCTCCAGGTGGATCGTTTCATGGCTTCGTAGGCGCCGGCGGCAAGGCAGGCTCCGAGCAGGGGGGCGACGATGAAGAGCCAGATCTGTGCCCAGGCCCAGCCTCCGGCGAAGACGGCGGGTCCGATGCTGCGGGCGGGATTGATGGAGGCGTTGGTGATGGGAATGGCCACGAGATTGGTGAGTGCCAGCGCCAAGCCGATGGCCAGGCCGGCGAATCCCACGGGAGCCTTGATATCGGTGGCGCCGAGGACGGTGAAGACCAGAACCATGGTGAGGAGCAGCTCGGCCAGAAACGCGGAGCCCCAGCCGTAGCCGGAGGGCGAGTGCTGAGCAAAGCCATTGGCCCCGAGTCCCTGGATGGTGGCGTTGTATCCAGCGGGCGCGCCTTTGGCGATCGCGAGGACCAGTCCGGCTGCTACGATAGCGCCCAGAATCTGTGCCACGATGTAGCCGCCGGCGTAGCGGACATCGAATTTCCGTGTCAGCACAAGCCCAAGGGTGACGGCAGGGTTGATGTGGCAGCCCGAGATAGGGCCGATGGTGTAGACCATCGCCAAGAGAGCGATACCGAAGGCCAGCGCGATGCCCATCGCGCCGATCCGGTCCCCTGCCAGGACCGCACTGCCGATGCCTGTGAAGACCAATACGAATGTTCCGACGAATTCTGCGAGATAGCGATTCATGATGCACCCCGATACGCAGTGGCTCCGTAGGCGGCCAACATTAGCGGGGGCGTGCATGGGAAGCAGCGCTGGAATTGCTGTTCAGCACGGCTGTGTGGGGGCAGGGTGGCGATCAAGCGACAGATTAATGCCCATGGTTTGAGCCGCGGATCAACGCAGATAAACGCAGATCAGAAAGAGCATGGGCGAGCCGCCCAATGCCACGTTTGTTTGGCCACCGATGTGACGCGCATGCAGAAACAGCGAGAGCTTCCCGGCAGGCCAGGTTCGCTACGGAGTACTCGGCTGCTCGGGAAGCTCGTCCGCCCGATGGGGCGATCCGCGGGTATGCGATCGGTTTCAACGCATAAGCAATGCACTTCGGGCCAATTGCATGAGGGTTGTTTCCAAAGGCTTTTCCAGGACGACTTGCAGACGGCTTCGATCGGTTACGCGTTGGCCGTTTTCGTGAACCGCGATGCTGCCCTTGATCGCTTGATCTACGATTTTTTCGAGGAGTCCTTTGCGATCATTGGTTCCATCGAGCAGCGGCAGGACTTGCCGCTGCAGATCGCCCAGGCTGACGTATTGGTGGCGGAGGTCGGTGACGGTATTGGAGGCTTCTGCCTGCAGGCGTGCGTGGCGGGAAGCGGTTGGACGATCGGGAACCGTTGTGGTGAATGCGGGTGGCTGGATCGACAGATCCATCATGTTGCCGGCATAGCCGCGAATGATCAAGTCAGCCAACCGCTTGGCCTCGGGTGTTGCGGTACCCGGGCTGATGACGACGGATTCGGAGTTGATCTTGGACGATGCAGTTGCCAGGAGCTCGCCGAAGGAGATGGGCTGTGGCCAGATTTGTCCCAGATGCACGAGAGCGGCCTTGAGCAGGGGATCGTTGGTGGCGGTGGTGCCGGTTCGGCCGCGGAAAGAGGTTCTGGCTGTGGAGCGGATGTCGTCGATGGGGTTTTCCGGTTTGATATCGGCGGCTACATACATAGTCGCTACCCGGTTCGAAGAGATCGATCGCTCAAGCGCTGCCTCCGCATGGCACAGCAGGGTTTGGCGGAACATGCGGTTGCGGACGAAATCCATGTATTGTTCGATCTGGACCAGGTCCGAGGAGAGGCTCTGGATGGCTTTCTGGATCTGGGGCGCGAAGTTCTGCAGGCACATGGCGCCGAAGTCGGCCTCGCCGAGGTATTGCAGCTTGGCTTCGTTCGCTTGTGAGATGAACTCGTGGAAGTAGAGTGGCTCGTTGATGCCCTCGAGGTGTTCGTGCAGGAGGTAATACTCCGCTTTGTTGTGCAGAATCTTGGCCTCACTGCGAAGTAGCAGGCCGAAGGCATTGTTCTCGGCGGGCACGGACTGGGCCAGGAAGTCGATCAGAGCACGGGCATGGTGAACGCGGTCGGAGGGCTTATCAAACATGCGGGCACGATAGTTCATCATGTCGCGGATGATGCCGCGCATGTGCCAGCCGGGATAAGTGTTGTAGCTGATATAGGCCACGCCGTTGGGGGCGAGGTTGTCGCGGCAGATGGCCAGCATTTTGTCCTGCACGTTGCGCGGGACCCAGGTGAAGATGCCATGCGCGATGATGTAGTCGAACTGGCCGAAATCGGGACTGATGTCGAGGATGTTACGGGTTTCAAGTCGCAGGTTGGCCAAGCCGAGCTTTTCTAAAACCTTTTGCCCGTCAGCGATCTGACGAGACGAGGCATCGATCCCCACGATCTGGCTGTTGGGGTAGAGCTCGGCCAAAGGGATGATGTTGCCGCCGCTGGAACAGCCCAGTTCCAGCACACGGCAGCGGTCAACGGGGCAGGGTTGCATGCCGAAGAGAGTGGCGATGGTGGCCAGACGTTCAGGACGGCTCTGCGCGTAAGGATGGCTTTCGTAGGGGACCTCGTCATAGGCGTTCTTTTGCTGCGGATCTACCGGTGCGCCGGTATCCGTGTCGATCAGTTGCGAGGGCCTGACGTGAGTGAGCGTGTCGAGCGTCGTGGTTTCTGGCATTGTATGACTCCCTGAAGTTTCCCATGAGCCCCAAGACCAGCCGATGATCGGCTGGATGAGTGTAAGCTGATTATAAATCGCGTTTCGTGACGGCCAAGGCTGTCCACGAAAAGAGGTAAAGCAGAATCGCCTTGGGCTGGCCGGTGCGAACTGCCCTAGGGTAAATATCGGCTATTCAAGGGTGTTACTTTCGGCTTGCCTTCAGGCAGAGTATTGATATGCGGTCGCGTGCAAGATCAGGGTCTGGCTGTTGATGGGAGGATTATGGAATTCTGTTGATCAAGCCGTCTTGTGCGTTGCGCAAGGGTCGCTGCGTGCTTGGGTGAGTTGGGTTTTGCTACGGGCTACGATGCTCGTTATCCATAGCGAATGATGATGTTGTCTCCGAGGTCGGGGTTGTCGCTGCCTCGGATGGCATAATCGGTGAAGTTGGAGACGCGTTGGAAGCGTCGCTGGCCCTCATGCTTGACCAGCATGACCAGCGGATGCTTGGCATCGGCGATGTATGGGCCAATGTTGGTGGCACTGAGGGGCACGCCCCAATTGCGGAAGAACTCGCCGAGGGTGAACTGGCGTTTGACCATATCGTGCATATGGAGTGTGCCGATGTTGTCATGGGTGTGGAAAACGGGGGCTGCGGCAAAGTTGCCTACCCCGCTGGGGATATTCACATCTTGGTACTTGCCACCCACTTTGATTTGCACTCGAAGGTGGGCGTGGATGTGGACGGCGTAGTTTTGCCCGGGTTTGACGGGGCCGTGGTGGTCTTCGGTAGGCACGATATCGCCGGCCCGACGATCGGTGATGATGGAAGCGCCGCGGGCATCGAGGATGTCATTGCCGGAGCCGCCGGTCAGGGTATCGCGCCCGGGGTTTTGGTTGCGGAGGGTATCGCTGTTGAATCCGCCCAGCAGCCAGTCGTTGCCAGAGCCGCCGTTGAGCGAATCGTCGCCGGTTTGGAAATTGGGCAGCGTTTGTCCCTTGAACCAGAGGTCTTCATTGGCATCGCCGCCGAGGGTGTCGTTGCCGGCATCGCCGAAGAGGGTATCGTTGCCGGCATCGCCGTAGAGCAGGTCATTGCCGTTTCCGCCGTGAATCAGGTCATTGCCGGGGCCGCCTTCGATGAGATCGGTGCCGCTGCCGCCGGTCAGCGTGTCATTTCCGGCCCCGCCGAGGATGGTTGTATTGACGGTGACGCGTGGCGTGACGGTGACGCGATCGTTGCCGTTGCCCGCATCGACGGAAATGGCTTTCACCGCCTTGGCGTTGAAGGTTTGAACGGACTGGTTGATTGAGACCTGATAGAGCGACTTTTGTTTGTTGTAATCAATGGTGATGGTGTCGTCGCCGGGGGTTCCGGTGACGAGCAGGGTTCCGCCGCGCACGGAGGCGGAGAGCAGGCGGCGGGACTCGAGAGATTCGAGGCAAGGGGTCTGTGAACGATTGATCTGGGCTGGATGATTCATAAGGTGCGGGCTCCAGAAACGATCGGCTCGCCTGGCAGGGGCCGAGCAGTCGACAATATCCGACGGGGCGTTCGTATATCAGAAGGCGAGCGAGCGCGTAACGGCGAATCTGGATGGGTTGGGAGCGGATTGAAGAGAGGGTGGCTGGTGGATGGGCTTGGTGGGTTCGCGAAACTGCAAGCGTATTGGGGATGGGACGGCGCAGGGGAACAGAGATCCGGATCATCGCTTGAAGCTCGGAAGTCGGCGTGGAAGAGCGAAAGGCGAGGCAGAAGCAGGGTGTTCACACATCGGTTATTCGGGAGGGTGGGATGGCGGCACGCAGAGCGTTGAGGACAGCGAGGATATCGATGATCTCCTGGGCGATGGCACCGGCGACGGGGGGCAGGTGGCCCGTGGCGGCCAGACCCATGCCTAGAACGCTCAAAGCCATGCCGCCGACTGCGCTTTGCAGGGCGATGGTCCGCATGCGGCGGCTGATGTGGATGAACTCGTCCACTTTCATCAGCGAGCTGTCCATGACCACCACATCGGCGGCTTCGCTGGTGACCTCACTGTGTTGGCCGATGGCGATGCCGACGGTGGCGGCCATCAGGGAGGGAGCGTCGTTGATGCCGTCGCCGACATAGAGGGTCTTGGCTGTGTGGGTTCTTTCTTTCACGACATCGAGCTTTTGTTCGGGGGTCTTCTCGGCCAGGACGTCGGTAATGCCGACGCGATTGGCCAGATGACGGACCTCGGATTCGCGATCGCCCGAGAGGATCATGACCTGATGGATATGGTGTTTGGGCTCCAGATGAGCGACAAAGGAGGTGCTGTCCTCGCGGGGTTCGTCGTGAAAGCGGTAGGTGGCGGCGTAGCGCCCATCAAGGGTAATGACGCATTCGAGGCCCCCGGTGGCCGGGGGAAGGTCATCGATGTCGGAGATGTGCAATGCAGCGAGCTTGCCGCGACTGGTGATTCGGACCTTTCGGCCGGCGATGGTTCCACGCAGGCCCTCGCCGGGGCGTTCGCTGATTTCGCTGGCCTCCTGGAAGGCGACATGGGCCTGGCGAGCGGCAGCCAGGATGGCGCGAGACAGCGGGTGTTTGGAATAGCGTTCGAGGCTAGCGGCCAGGGAGAGCACCTCCGATGGCACAAAGCCGGCTGCACAGATCTGATCGGTGAGTTTCGGCTCGCCATAGGTGAGGGTACCGGTCTTGTCGAGGATGATGGCCTGGCAGGCATTGGCTTGCTCGAGTACGGCGGGATTCTTGACGATGATGGCTCGCTTGGCGGAAAGAGAGATGGCGCCGATGATGGCGACGGGAATGGCGATCAGCAGCGGGCAGGGGGTGGCAACAACCAGGACGGCCAAGAAGCGATCGGCATCGCCGCTGAAGGTCCAGGCGACGGCGGCAATCGCCAGCGCGACGGGCGTGTACATCGCTCCCAGTTGGTCGCCGAGGCGTCGCAGATGCGGGCGATGCTGTTCGGAGGCACGCATGACCTCCATGATTTTGGCGTAGCGTGAGTCGGCGGCCAATCGGCTTGCGCGGATCGTCAGCGCCTCGTCGCCATTGACGGCGCCGGAGAGTACGACTGAGCCGGGGGTCTTCGATATCTGGAAGGGCTCGCCCGTCAGGTAGGACTCATCCATCGTGCCATGTCCGTCGATCACGACGCCATCGACCGGGCAGGTCTCGTGGGGAAACACCACGAAGGTGTCGCCGATGGCGATTTGGTCGAGGGGCAGATCCTCGAATTCGCTTCCTCGCTTGCGGTGGGCAATGGAGGGCATGCGCTTGGCCAAGGCATTGAGCACTGAAGAAGCACTGCGTACGGCGTAAGTTTCAAGAGCTTCGCCGCCGGAGAGCATCAGGACCACCAGGGAACCTGCCAGGTATTCATCCAACAGGACCGAGGTCACAATTGAAATGCCGGCCAGGAGATCGGATCCGATTTCCCAGCGGAGCATCTTGGCCAGGAGTTCCAGGATTAGCGGAATCCCGCCGAGGGCGAGTGTGGCAAACAGGGGAATATCATGAATGGTGGGGGAGGTGCGAAAGCCAAAACGCAGGATGAGGTGCAGGGCGATTGCTGCTGTCGCGAAGACGGCGATGAAGAGGTGCATTCGGCCATGCCGAACGGGCTCTACCTTGTTCCTATTGTTATCGAGGCTTGAATGGCCATCCCGCCTCAGGATTGGCTGTTTCCCCGCACGTGCTTTACCCAACAAAGTCATACTGCCGGTGGCGATTGTAGCGCCTCACAGGATGGTTGCCCACGACGAATTACTGTTGAGGTCGATCGAATGGACTGGGGGTGCCGCCAGTGCGGTACTTCGATTGGGTAAACGGCTGGCGTCGTGGCCTTGGTTCCAACTGTCATCTGGGTAGAATCGGCGTCGCTGAGAGGAAATAACCGCGATGATGTGTCCTGAGAGTCAACTGGCGCAACGAGAGAAGCGATGGGTAGCGTTGACGAGCCTGTGGGCTGCCGTGGGTCTGACAAGCTTCAAGGTCATCGTGGGCACCGCCACCGGGAGCTTGGGCATTCTGGCGGAGGCAGCCCATTCGGGATTGGACCTGATCGCGGCGTTGGTGACGTTTTTGGCCATTCGAGCCGCCAGCAAACCTGCGGATCGTGAGCACCTCTATGGCCACGGCAAGATCGAGAACCTCTCGGCGCTGTTCGAGACGCTGCTCCTGTTGATCACGTGCGTATGGATCTTCTACGAAGCGGGCCATCGGCTGACTTCGGGTCAGGACAAGGTTGAGGTCAATGTCTGGGCGTTTGTGGTGATGTTCACCTCGATTGCGATCGACTATTCGCGTTCGCACGCTTTGGGCAGGGCGGCAAAGAAGCACAAGAGCCAGGCGTTGGAGGCCGATGCACTGCATTTCCAGACGGACATCTGGAGTTCGGCAGCAGTCATCGGCGGCCTGTTTTGTGTGAAGTTGAGCCAGTGGGTGCCGTCGTTGCGGTTTCTTCGCTTTGCCGATGCGGCGGCGGCCATCATCGTCGCGCTGATTGTGGTGTGGGTCAGCATTGAACTCGGGATGAGAACCATTCACGGACTGCTGGACACTGCGCCGAGCGGCATGGAGAAGAAGATCATCACCGCCGCCGAGGCGGTTTCGGGCGTTTGCGACTGCCATCACGTTCGGGTGCGATCCTCGGGTCCGCAGTTGTTCGTCGATGTGCATGTGCTAGTGGATGGCCAAATGACGCTTGCCCGGGCGCACGAGCTGACCGAGGAGGTGGAGAAAGCCATCCAACAGGTTGCCCCGGATGCAGATGTGACGGTGCATCCCGAGCCCCTGATAGAGCGTGTCGAATCCCGGTAGCGCCACGAAGCGATGTTGGCATCTGGCGATCGATGCTAGCGAGCGATGGTTCTTTCGCGGCCTCGGCAGAGTCTGCGTCGGCGATTTCTCGTTCCATTGGATAGGTGCAGGGAAGCTTATGATGTATTCAAAGCCCACAGAAGCATCCGATGCCGCGACGGCACGCGGCGCCGGGGTAGGGTTCTCTAATGCATATGTGTACATTGCCCTAAACAGCCTGCTGGTTGCAGTGGGTCAGCTTCTTCTCAAGCAGGGTGCCACGGCTACGGCCGCAATCCCCGTCCCGCCCTGGCTTGGTTGGCTGGGTGTCACGGCGTTGGGCTCCTGGTGGGTTTGGGCGGGTATTTTCAGCCAGATTCTGGGTTTCCTTGTTTGGTTACACATTCTGCGTCTGATCCCGGTAAGCATCGCCTATTCGCTGGTTAGCGTGGTCTATGCCTTGGTTCCTCTGGGCGCCTGGGCCTTTCTGGGCGAGTCGATTGGATTGTTGCGGGGGTGCGGAATCGGATTGATCGTTGTGGGAATCTGGGTCATTAGCGGGGCACGCATGCATGCGGAGGAGACGTTGTGATCACTTTGTCGCTGTTGCTGCTGTCGCAAGTGGCTCTGGTGGCGGGGCAGGTATTCCTCAAGCATGGCATGAACCTGACGAACCAGACGCCCAAGCCCCGAGGCAGAATTACGGCTCATCTGACGGCAGGCATTGGGATGCTCACGATCTGGTTTCTGCTGTGGATGGGTCTGCTCCAGAAACTGCAGATCAGCTACCTGTTTCCATTCGAGGGGTTGAGTCCGCTGCTCCTGGTCATTGCCGCCTGGATGGTGCTGGGCGAGAAGATGACCTGGAGAACGTGGGCGGGCGCGGGATTGATTGCGGTGGGGACAGCCTTGGTGGGATTCAGTTGAAGATCAGCAGGAACGGCAAGTCAAGGTTGTGCCGGCGGGAGGGTCTTTCCTAAAACCGTTGTGGGGATCGGATTCCCCATGGCAGCGCCATGGGCATTTGTTGAACCAGATGAGGTTGTACACCGGCTATAGATGCTGACGCCCCAGACAATAGGCGTGTCGGGGTCGCCGCGGGCTGTGTCGGGGGCTTACCAGTACACATAGTACGGGTAGGGTTGGTAATAGTAGTAGCCGGGGTAATCGAGCCGGTAAAAGACCATGCTATGGGGGAAATCTCGATCCTCGGAGCGCAGTGCCATGCGGATGTTGAGGATAGACAGGCTGGGGTCGTCAGGAGCCTGGCCAGGCAGCAACGAGAATTGGAGTGTTCGAAGCATGGCCTGATCGGGTTCGATGGTGGTGGGCTGGAGTTCTCCGGACGGGCCGGGCAGCGGTTGGAGTTGGGCATCCAAGACCGTGACCTTCTGGGGATCGAAGGTCACGGGCGTG
>JBLNDH010000734.1:0-4380 GCA_050261455.1 Bacillota bacterium | reverse complement strand
AATTCGATGGATGCGTCGGTGCATTATCCCCATTCAACCCAAACCGCCTCGCCACATCCGCAAATGCCCCCCGAATTACCCCCGCCAATACCTCTGCCTCATCCCTCTTCGCCTCTCGAATCATACCCACCTCCGATCCCTACTGCGGTAGGGGGGCTATCCCTCATGATCATACCGCGTCTTCCTCCCTCCCAAATAAAAAAAGTGGCACGGACTCTCATCCGTGCCACTTCGTGCCTATGTGCCTTCGTGCCTTCCTCTTCACACCGTCATCCCATCCTCCTGATCCTTCTTCTGCTGCGCCTTCATCGCATCCCACTCCTCCACCGTCAGCATGGCCTCGCGGGCCTGCGAACCCTTGTAATCGCCCACAATTCCCGTCGCCGCCATCATCTCGATCAGTCGGCTTGCTCGCGAATACCCGATCGTGAGCCGCCGCTGCAACAGCGACACCGACCCGCGTTTCGTCTCCAGCACGATCCGCACTGCATCGTCGAACAACTCGTCCTTCTCCAACTCCGACGGATCGATCTTCGACTTGATCTGCACCAACTCCGGCTCGTACTGCGCCTCGGCCTGTTCCCGTACCAACTTCACCGATTCACGCATCTCCCGGTCATCAATAAACGTCCCCTGGGCACGAATGGGCTTGGCACTCCCTGGCGGCAGGAACAGCATGTCGCCCTGCCCCAGCAGCAGATCCGCGCCGTTCTGGTCCAGCACGATTCGGCTGTCCATTCGGCTTTGCACGCGGAACGCAATTCGGCTTGGCATGTTCGACTTGATCAAACCCGTCACCACGTTCGCCTGTGGCCGCTGCGTCGCCAGAATCAGGTGAATACCCACTGCGCGCGACTTCTGTGCCAGTCGAACGATCGACGCTTCCACTTCCTTACCGCTGGTCATCATCAGGTCCGCCAACTCATCGATCACGATGATGATGTACGGCATGTGCTTCGGAATCCGCGCCTCTTCCTCCGGCGATGATGGCTTGAACCGATCGACCAATTCTTCCGGCGTCAGCTTGTTGTACCCCGCGATGTTGCGTACGCCCGCCTCGGCCAGGATCTCGTAACGCTCATCCATCTTCTCGCAGGCCCACTCTAACACCGACGTCGCCCGGCTCGTGTCGTTGATCACCGGGCACATCAGGTGCGGAATGTCCTTGAACGTCGCCATTTCCACGACCTTCGGGTCCACCAGGATCATCTTCACCCGGTCCGGCCGCTGCGTGTACAGCACCGACATGATGATCGTGTTGATGCAAATCGACTTACCCGAACCCGTCGTGCCCGCAATCAGGCAGTGGGGCATCGCCGCCAGGTCTGTCACCAAGGGCTCGCCCGACGCATCCTTCCCCAAATACAGCGGAATCGTCATCTTCCGCATCGCTTCCGGCGCCAGCTGCATCAGTTCCTTCAGCCGCACCTTCTCCTTCTGCGGATTGGGCACTTCAATGCCCACCGTGTTCTTCCCCGGCACCGGCGCCACAATTCGCACGCTCACCGCCGACAGCGCCCTGGCAATGTCATTCGCCAATTGCGTGATCGCCGACACCTTGATCCCCGCCGCCAGCGACAGCTCGTACATCGTGATCACTGGCCCCGTATCGATCGCGACGACATGCGAGTCGATGTTGAATTCCTTCAGCGCCTGCTCCAGTTCAGCCGCCTTCTCCCGAACGTACTTCTCCTGTGCCTCCGCATATCCATGCTCTGCCTCGGCCAGGTAATCCCACTGCGGCAAGTTGTATGCACCCAACTCCTTCGGCAGCGGCGGCTCCAGTTGCTTCGGCTTCAGCGATTGGGCCATCCGAACCACTAAATCCCGCTTAGGCTCCTCGGCGGTCCCACCCTCCGCGTCGGCACCCGCCGCTGCTTCATGTACCGCTTCATCGTGAATTTCATCGGCGTGGTCCACCGGCGCCGTCTCCACCGGATGGGCCTCCACTTCGACGACCGGCTCCGCAGCGGCAGCTGCCTTCGGCACGGCCGGAGTGGCCTGCCCCTGGGGCGCTGCCGGCGGCAAATTCCGAATGATCGGCCCCGGCAGAACCACCGCCTGCTCTTCCTTCGGCGGAATTGTCGCGGCCGCCGACGGGGGTGCATCCTCCACATCCGTATACGCGGTCTCCACCGCCGCTGCCGGCGCATCCTGCGGATAACTCAATTCGATCTGCTGTCCATCCACCGTCATTTCCGGGGCAATCCGCTGCCCACCCAGTTCCAGGAAATTCTGCCGCAGCACCGCCGCCGGCCGCATGGGCTCATCGTCCTCGACAGCGCTGTTCTTCTTTTCTCCTCCCTCACGCTTTCGCTCCTCGACCGATTCTCGCGTGATAAACCGCGACAAGGCCGGCAGCTTTGGCAGCGCCGGGAACTTCCAGTTGATCTGTGGCGTCTTGGCTTTCACCGTCTGCACCGCCTGCCCAATCAGGCCCGGCGCTCGCACCACCAAATCATCCGCCGTCAGCAACAATCCCACCAGAAAACTCGTCACCAGAACCAGCGCCGTCCCCGCGGTGCTGAAGTGCGATTTCAAAAAGCTCGATGCCACGATCCCCAGGATGCCGCCATGCCCCTCCGGAAAGCCATCCGGCGACCCCGGCTGAATCAAATGCACCATCGCCGCAAACGCCACCGACAACAGCGCCAGCCCGATCCCCCTCAGCCACAAATCGCTGACCTTGTTGTGAAACACCAGCAGCGCCAGGCAGATCCCCGTGAAAAACAGAATTGGAAACACCCCAGGCCCCAACGCCGAAAACAGGTGATACGCCACCAGTGCCCCAGCCGGGCCGCACATGTTCTTGATCGGCCCATACGGATACCCCCGATGGCTCGGCCAATCATCTGGATTGAAACTGGCCAGCGCAATGAGCAAGAACGCCCACGCGCCGATACCCAGAAACAGCCACAAATGCCGCTGTAGATTTTCCCGATCCATGTCCAATCTATCTCAACTGCATGCCGGAAACTCACTCTCCTCCGCCTGTGCTCGCACGCTCCGCATACGAACCTCACCCTGCGGATAGGGAATTCCCGTAGACAATGGCCAAGTCCTATGCCTTTAACATCGGCATTCCGCTTCCGTTTTAGTTAGCGGACCTTCCCCCTGACCCCGATTTTTACGCGTGTTTACGCCGTTATCCCCCACACCCTCACCCCGTGACTCCACTCTTCATCTCCCCGTATGCCCAAACCCCCCATCCCCCCGCGCCGTCTCATCCAACTCCTCCACCTCCATCATCCTCACCGCCGGCACCGGCGCAATCAGCATCTGCGCAATTCGCATTCCCCGTTCAATCGTAAAGCTCTGTCGCCCCAGGTTGATCACCGGCACCTGCACCTCCCCCCGGTAATCCGCATCGATGGTCCCCGGCGTGTTGATCAACGTAATCCCATACTTCACCGCCAGCCCCGATCTCGGCCGAATCTGCGCCTCATACCCCGCCGGCACCGCCATGCAAAACCCACAGGGAATCAGCCGAATCTCCCCCGGCCCCAGCACCACCGCCTCTTTCACCGCTGCCGCCAGATCAAACCCTGCCGCATGCTCCGTCATCTTCCGCGGCAACGCCAGATCCTCATTCCCCGCCACCCGCTTGATCCTCACCGTAATCAACTCGTCCACTCTCATCTCTCCCAGCCCCACACTTCACCACTCCCAATCTTCGCGTACCCGCCGATTTGCATCCACGTGGCATGGGCGGGCCGCCCATGTATCCTCCCAGTGCTCCTCCCCTCTGCCAAGTCCTCCACCCCAACAAAACCCTCGTCTGCGCCCCAATCCCTTCGTTTCTTTTCCCTCCCCCTCTTTCCCCCTCCTTCCCCCTCGCCCGGTACTCCGGGAGAGGGTTGGGGTGAGGGTTCGGCGCAACAGATGCCCCCCGACCGAACCTGCCACGAGACTGTTTCCGCTCCTAAAGCCCACGGCGCCGCCGTGGGGAACTCAAGGTCCTCCAAACCCACGGATTCATCCCTGGGTCCCCCTTCAATTGCCAATCCAGCGCCGTACCCCCTCCTTCGCCCTCCGGCCCCCAGACTCGCGTGCGGTTTCGCGGAGGCCGCCGGGCCGCGTCGCCACTCCTCCTGCTGTGCCCCAATCCCTTCGTTTCTTCTCCGCGTGTGAAGATTCCTGCTGCAATCACACCATCCCCCATCCCTTCCTCCCCTTGTCCCTCCCTTCGTCCCTTTTTCGGATTGCGGCTCACCCCCTCGCTGTATCTAGCTGTGCCTCATCCGCGGCCTAACCCCTTCCCTCACCTCGCCACAATCATCCCCGTCACTGTCTCCACAATCTTCCCCGCCTCCGACATCCGCCCCGCCCCCACACTCCGGCATGCCAACCACCCCTCCTCCGGCCCGATCATCCGATACC
>JBLNDH010000733.1:0-4613 GCA_050261455.1 Bacillota bacterium | reverse complement strand
CGCCGGGAACGCTCCCCGGGGTGGTGGGTGGGGTGTACTTTTTCAGCCAGCGACACATCACGCGGTTGGTGGCGTCGTAAAGGGTGAGCCACTTGGGGATGGTGTGGGGGGGGGCGGGGATCCTGACGGGAAAGGCGGTGGGGGGATTCGCGATGTATATTCTGTCGCATGGGATGATCAAGGGGGCCCTGTTCATGGGAAGCGGGATTTTGCTGCATCGGCTGGGCAGCGTGGATGAGATGGAGTTGAAGGGGCGGGGGCGGAGATTGTGGCGGGCGGGGGTGGTATTCGTGGTGGCGGGGTTGGGACTGGCGGGGTTGCCGCCGTTTGGGACGTACGTGGGCAAATCGCTGATAGAGGAGTCGGCGAAACATGCGGGGTATGGATGGATTCCATGGTTGTTCCTGGTGGGGTCGGCGTTGACGGCGGGAGCGGTGCTGCGGGTGGCGGGGCGGGTGTTCTTGGGTTGGGGGCCGAGCGAAAGTGCGGAATCGGGATCGCCGACGGAGCAAGAAGAGCCGGAGACCGAGTGTGGTGGGGGAGATACGACGCCGGGGGTGATGGTGGGGACGGCGGCGGTGCTGGTGGTGATTGCGCAGCTGGCCGGGGTATTTCCGCAACTGGTGGGGCAGGCGGAGCGGGCGGGGGAGCGATTTATGGATTGGCGGGGGTATGCAGAACGGGTGATGGAGGAGAAGGCGATGGCGGCGCATTCGGCGCGGGCAGAGTACCCGGCCGGGAAGAGTGTGGCGTTTGCGTTGGGATCGGTGGTTGGATCGATGGGGTTGGCGGCAATGGCGCTGATGGGGGAGCGATTAGCGGGGTCGGCGCGGAAGATCATAGAAGCGATGGCCCGGCCGATTGTTGGGGGGCTGAATGCGGTGCATAGCGGGCATGTGGGGGATTATGTGGTGTGGCTGGTGGTGGGGATGGCGGTGTTCGGGGGGTGCTTGGCGGTGTTGGTGGGGTGAGGGGTTGGCGAATGGGCGGGATCGGATCCGCGAAACCGCAAGTGTGTAGGGGAATGGGATGGCGAGTGTGGGGCTGTAGCACTTGATTGACAATTCTCAATTGCCAACTGAAGAGAAGGATCTAGGGATCGGTCGTGGGGTGAACAAACTCCGGATGTGCATCGGGGGCTCTGCGCCGACGCGGGAGTCGAAGAGTTGGGGACTATTAACCGAGGAACTCGGCGGCGGGGAGGCCGGGGACGTTGACTTTGGCGCGGAAGAGGGAGCCGGCGAGGGGTTGGTCGTGCCAGTCCTTGGCGGTGAAGTTCTTGCTGGCGGTGGTGATGTAGAGTTCGTCGAGATTCGGGCCGCCAAGGGCGCAGGAGCTGGATTGGTGGGCGGCGGGGGTTTCGACGAGTTCGAGTAACTGGCCGGTCTTGGGGTTCCAGCGGCCGACGCGGCCCATGCCCCAGCAGGCAATCCAGAGCATGCCTTCGCGGTCGATGGTCATGCCATCGGGGTGGCAGATGTGTTGGGACATATGGATGGCGGGGCGTCGGTTGCGGATCTGGGCGGTAGTGCGATCGTAATCGAAGGCGGCGACTTCCTGAGTGGGCGTATCGATGTAGTACATGGTTCTCGCATCATGCGTCCAGACGAGGCCATTGGAGATGGTGACATCTTCGAGCATGGTGCGGACGGAGAGGTCGGGTTCGAGGCAGTAGAGCTTGGCTGCACCGAGGGTTTGATCGTGGGCTTGGGTGCCGGCCCAGAATCGGCCGGCGGGATCGCATTTGCCGTCGTTGAAGCGGATGTTGGGGTTGTTGGCTTCGACGGGGACGAGGAGTTCGATGTGGCCGGTTTGAAGATCAACGCTGGCAAAGCCATCCTGGAGGGTGACCAAGACGCCGCCCTTTTGGCGCGGGACGACAGTGCTGACGTCGGAGCCGACGTCGATGGTTTGGTCGTGACCGGTTGAGGGATCGTAGATGTGCAGGAGGTGTTGGGAGATGCTGACCCAGTAGAGGACCTGGGTGGGGGCGTACCAGAGGGCGCCTTCGCCGTGCTCGGCTTTGGCTTGGAGGATGGGTTCGGCCTGGATGGGCATGGTTGATGGTCTCCGGTTTGAGAGATGGGTTGCAAGAGGCGTGCGGGGAGGAGGGGTTTTGGAGGGATGGAAAAGTGCGGCCCGTTGGGCCGCCGCGAAAAGGGGCATAACGCGAAAAGGGGCATAAGTTGAATATGGCGGACCCTGTTTCGAAATTGGGGGTGGGGATCTAGGATATGGGTGTGGCGGAATTGCTTTCCATATTCGACCGAAGTGTGGCGTACGAGCCTGGGGGGGATTTTGAGGCGTTTTTGAAGCAGGTGCCGGCGCGGTGGGTGGTGTATTTGTTTACGGATGAGCATGACCAGCCGGTGCAATTGCTGTGTGTGAAGAACCTGCGGTACAGCCTGAAGCGGCGGCTGGGGGGAGAGGAGATGGTGGGGGTATCGAAGCGGGTGAATTACCGGCAGTTGGTGCGGCGGGTGTACTGGCGGCGAGTGGATAGCGCGTTCGAAGCGGACTGGGTTTATTTGGAGGCGGCGAGGCAGCTCTTCCCGACGAGCTACCAGGGGATGGTGGGGTTTCGGCCGGCGTGGTTTGTGCAGGTGAATCCGGAGGCGAAGTTCCCGCGGTATATCAAGACGACGGATCTGAGCAGTAAGGCGGGGGTGTTGATTGGGCCAGTGGAGGACAAGCACGCGGCGCAGCGGCTGATCGCGCTGGCGGAGGACTGCTTTGATCTATGCCGGTATTACAACATCCTAGTGGCGGCGCCGCAGGGGAAGGCGTGCGCATACAAGGAGATGGGGCGGTGTCCGGCGCCGTGCGATGGCTCGATTTCGATGGAGCAGTATCGGCAGATGGTGGCGTTGAGCGTGCGGACGATGGTGCAGCCGGGGGAGTTTGTGCAGGAGCAGACGCGGCAAATGCAGGAGGCGGCGGCGGGGTTGCAGTTTGAAGTGGCGGGGAAGATCAAAGCGCGAATCGAGCAGGCGGGGCAGTTTGGGCATGGGGCGTATCGACATGCCCGGCGGCTGGAGGATTTTGCATTCTTGATGCTGCAGCGGGGGCCCAAGGCGGGAAGGGTGAAAGTGTTTCTGGTGGTGCGGGGCACGATTGAGGAAGTGGCGGGGTTGATCGGGGAGGCGGGAGGAATTGAGGATTTGCTGGAGTGTATTCGGGCAAGGGCAGGGGAGTGTGCGAAAGAAGAATTGACGGCGGCGGGGGTGGAGCGGATTGGGCTGGTGGCGGCGCATCTGCTTTCGGGGAAGCAGTCGCAGGGCGTGTTTCTGCAGTTGGATGAGGTGGATGAGAAGGCGGTGATGAAGGGATATCGGGAGTTGGGAAAGCATAAGGAAGAGGAAGAGGTGGAGGGGGAGGGGGTCATCAAGGAACTACAGGCGTCTGAAGGACCAATGTCCAAATCCTAATGACCAAGGAATGAGCAAAGCCCCAATGACGAATGGGGCGATGGCGGAGGGGTGGGTTCATGCTGGGTGAGGGGGATTGCCGATAATGAGGGATGTTGCGATACGGTGGATAACGCGTATGAGCGACCCTGGCGATGAATGCCCGTTTTTGAATGAGCCGGAATCCCGGTGTAATGGGTATATCAACCTGGATCGGCTGGGGCATGCGTTTGCACACTGCCTGGGGGATTACAAAGGGTGTCCGTTGTATGCATTGCTGGTGATGGAGCGGACGGTTGGCCGTGACACTGGCCGGGCGATGTGCGAAGATGAGTGCAGCCATGCCGTATCGCCACCCACGCAAATCACCTTCACTTGTCACGTGCACCGATCACTCGCCGGAGCTGCGTGAGTTTCTGCTGTATCTGGCAGCGGAGCGGGGGCTGGCGGAGAACTCGATTCACGCCTATCGAAGGGACCTGGAAGACCTGGAACGATATCTGGCCGAGAAGGGCAAAGGGCTGACGTCGGCGGGGGTAGACGATTTCCGGTTCTATCTGCAGGATCAATCGCGCAAGGGCCAATCCACACGTACTGTCGCCAGGCGGCTGGCGGCGATTCGGGTGTTTCTGAGGCATCGGGCGGCGCTGGGGGACAGTGTGGAGGGGATTCTGCAGCAGTTGCAGCGGCCCAAGCCCGAGCGATCGCTACCCAAGGTGTTGAGCAGGGCGCAGGTGAATCAGCTGATCGCGGCGCCGGATCCGGGGTCGCCATTCTTTGCGAGGGATGTGGCGATCCTCGAACTCCTGTACGCCAGCGGATTGCGGGCCAGCGAATTGTGCGATTTGAAGCTGATGGATCTGAATCTGCAGATTGGGTGTGTGCGGGTGTTGGGGAAGGGGATGAAAGAGCGGATCGTGCCGTTGGGACGGGCGGCGAATGAGGCGTTGGTGCGGTATCTCACCGAATGCCGGCCGGGGTTGGATCGGCAGGGGAGCGATCGGCTGTTCTTGTCGCGGACGGGGAGGCCGTTAGAGCGGGTGGCGTTGTGGATGATGGTGGAGAAGACGGCGCGGGCGAGTGGGCTGCTGAAGCACATTTCGCCACATACCTTGAGGCATTGTTTTGCGACGCACCTGCTGAGTGGGGGGGCGGATCTGCGCATTGTGCAGGAGTTGTTGGGGCATAGCGACGTGAGTACGACGC
>JBLNDH010000732.1:0-7893 GCA_050261455.1 Bacillota bacterium | reverse complement strand
CCATCTGCTCCCAGATTGACTGGTTTATCCCCGAGATCGTCGAGCACATGGTGTAGCCATAATAGTTGAACTGCCGAATCGGATAGGTCAATGCCAACCCGTGGAGCTCAATCGGCATCGTCTGCCGCCGGGCGATGTGGTTCCAGTAAAACACCGCCCAGCACTTCTCGGCCGGCGTCGCCCACTTCGACGTGATGCTCCGAACCATACTCGGCAGATCCGAGTAATCCGGCGACGCATCCGTCACCACCTTCACATTGCACACTTCCGCCTTTGCCCCCGCCACCAGCACCAACCCCAATGATGCGACTGCCCAGAATCGACGCAACATCGATTTCCTCCAACTCTTTCTCACCCCGGAGATCACGGAGGCTGTCTCGTAGGGTTCGGAGCGAAGCGACGACCCGGATCTCCATGCCTCTGCAAAACCGCCTGCTACTTCGTGATCCACTCCACCACGTCCGCCACCCCCGCCGCCGCCTCGACGCGAAGGTTCTTCATCGCCTCGGCGTTGCCGTAGGTCTTCACGAGGTACTCCGGACGCTTGCCGTCCACTGTGTTGTAGACGAACAACTCGCCAGGCACTGCGAGGGACGCCAGCGGCCACAACCCACCAAACCGAAGGACGCTAGGCAGGTAATTCTCGTCCGCATAGGACTTCACCTGATCAAACTCGAACCGATTCGCATCGGCCGCGGTACGAGAAATCGATTTCCCCGCCAGCGCGCTGGCCAGCAAGCACCACGGCCCAGCCCTCCCCGTGCCCATCAGGTTGATTGCCTTGATTCCATCGCGGGACCTGAGATACCCAACGCTTGTGAGAATGTCATGCACGCGATTGGCCAGGATCGTACGGTTATACCCGGCAAAAAACTCGTATTGCGGATTAGTGGTGGGATTGCTGGCAGACGAGAGTTCGCCGGTAAAGAACACATCCGGTGCCAAGACCGCCTGCCCCTTGTGCAGCAGCGCTGTGAGCAGTGGCGTAGGTGCATCATCCCGCATGAGCAACCCCGCCTTCCCTTCCGGCAGAATCACCACCGTCGCCGTCCCATTCGCATGCTCAGGCTCGAACAACAACGCCGGAACCTGCTCCGGACTGTTCTTACGCGAGATGAGCAATTTCTCCATCGTGTATCCGGGACGAGTAACCTGCCCAAGGTTATGCGCAATGGCCTGGCTGCGCGCTGGCATGTCCGTCGCCAGCATGTGACGCAAAGCCCTTGCCCGATTCAAGTCAGGCATCGGCTCGTGAGACAAAGCGATCAGGTATCGCCTGAGCGTCGCCGCATCCACCGAATTGCTTGGCCGCGGATGCTCCGCATCAAACACCGACAGATCCTTCGGCGCGATCGGCGTGAATTTCTGCTCCTTCACCGGCTCCGCCTGCCCCAGCTTCAGGTGCTTGTTGAACCAGTTGTACACCGTCTCGCGGTTATTGAGATTGTAGTTGTGCTCCGCCGTGAATCGCACGGCATGAACATTCTGTTCCGCATCGAAGAGCCTGTAGATCCCCTGGATCTCCGGCAGCCCCTTCTCCAAAAACTCCTTGGTCCAGTCGCCCGTCGCCGTCGGATGGACAAAAGGCTTCGGAGCGAATGTCGCCGCCAGCTCGACATTATCCGTAAACACCCGCAGCAGCGAAGCATTTTCGCAAACACACCCGCCCTGGTGATCGCCCGCCGAGATCATGCACACCGGGGCCGCCACCTTCAGCCGCGGCTCCACCGCCATCATGATAAACGTCTGCGTGCCGCCGCCGCTGGCCCCCGTGCACGCGATCCGCTCCTTGTCCACATCCGGGAGCGACAGAACAAAATCCATCGCCCGGAGGCTATCCCACGTCTGCAACCCGAACATGTTGATGCCATACAGATCCGACTCGACATCCCGGTACGTGTTGCGATGCGGAAAATGCTCCGGATCGGCATCGGCGTACCCGACCATGTCGTAATGGAACACCACGCATCCGAGTTTCGCCAGATTGGCGCACCTCGCCTGCAGCGGATACCTCGCCGCATCCGGGTCCTTCTCAAAGCCCCCCTTGATCTGGTTCTCTGCTTCCTTCTCCCCCGCATCATAGAACCGCCCATTGGCCCAATGCCCATGCGGGCTGAGCACCGCCGGGAACGGCCCCGTCTTCCCTTTGGGCCGATACAGGCTCCCCGTCACATAGAACCCCGGATAGCTCTGGAAGAACACCTTCTCCACGGTGTAATCCCCGCGATCGATCTTCCCATGGATCGTCGCATTCAGCGGGCATTTCTCCGGCATCGGCCAAATCCCCGCCGCCATCAGCACCTGCTCCCGCAGATACTCCGCTCGCTTCTGCCACTGCTCCTTATCCGTATAGGGCTTGAATCCGCTCCCCTGATACAACGTGCGAACGGACTGAAGCCGTGGATCGAGCGGCGCATGACCCTCCCAAACGCGGGTCATGGCCGATGGCGAATGCTCCGGCGTGGCATTGCCCTCAGCTCCGAATGCGCCCGAAACGAGAATCGTCACAACGGCAGCGACCGCAAATGGCGTACGCGTGGACATGTATGTCCTCCCAATACCAGTACGCCCGATGACACAGTGCCGTTGAGAGGGACGATATGCGTAGTCGGGTCAGGGCAGAACTTCCGGAGTCCCCCCCAAGCCGGACTGTAGCGCAGCGCAAGTCCGGATCTTTCCGATATCGAAGATGATCCGGACCTGCGCTTACGCTCCGGTCCGGCTTGGAAGCGTTACTGCCGTACGGTGCTACGCACCCCGGCGTTCATACCTGCGGCGGGGGAGTTCGACTGCAGACGGTAATCACCCGCGGCAACGTCCTTGAACAGTGGATCCCCAACCCGCGACGTATCCGGCACCCCCGTCGCCTGGGCAAAATCGCTCGGCGTCTGAAACTGCTTGGATTTGGGCCGCCAGGGCGCGCCATACAGGTAATTCGTCCGCCCAGCGATCGGCCACAGGAGATTGTTCTCCAGGCGGATGCCCAGCGTCCCCGGATTCTCAAAAACCGGCCGATTCGCATCCCCGCCCCCCGGATGCGGCCCGAAGAAATTGGTATCCATCCAGAACGCCATGTTATATGCCTGCGAATACGCAACAACGTTATTGCGAATCACGTGATTGCGATTGAGAATGCGCACGCTCCTGGGCCCATCAATACGTGGCGTGCTCCGGTCCTGTTCGCGAAATGCAATGCCATCCCGGTTGGACACCAGCGTGTTGTGCTCGATGACACAGTCTTCGGAACTGGACAGGGTAATGCCGCCCGTGCCCCACGCGCCTGCCACATGCTCGCTGCGGTTCGCATTGTTCACAATCAGGTTGTCGTGAGCATGCAGGCCATAGGAGATCTCATAGAAAATGCCGCTCTCGTCGTTGTCGGCGATGAAGCAATTCTTGACCTCCGCCTTCTCATTGCCAATGTCGTACCAGATTCCGCAGCCGCGGTTATCCATGACTCGGCAGCGATCGAAAACGAAGCCGCGGGACATCGTGACCTTCAATCCGCCCGCTTCCCAACCCGTGGAGTATCCCTTGGTGTTGTTGCGATAGATCCCGCACTCCTCCATCACGCTGTCGTGGCACTGCGAGGTGCCAAAGCCAAGTTGCCCATTGTCCTGAAAGACGCACCTGCGGAAGACGTGCGATTCCCCGGAGAACGATCCGCCCGATGAGTTGGCCTTCTCGAAAACGCAATCCTCAACGACCCAGCCGCGAGACGTCGTGGAGCGATGGGTGCCATACGATCGCCCCATGGCAAATGCCCCACGCTGGGCATGGTTGGCGGCATACCGGAATGTGATGCCGCGGAGATGGATATAAGACACCCCTCCCTCGGCGACCAACCACTGGCTGCGGGTGCTGGCTTCAACCTCGGCTTTTGCGGGATTCTCTCCATCTCGCAACCAGACGAAAAGCTTCTTGTTATCAATGTCCACAAAGAACGTCCCGGGCGCGATCTGCTCCCGCCGCAGGACCTGTCGCAACAGCCGTCCGTCGTGAATCACCTGCTCTGCCCGCCCCGTCAGCTCATGCTCCTGATCCCCCGGATGGGTGAGAACCGGCTTTCCCCCTCGCTGGCCGACAGGGAACAAATACTGCCAATCATGCACGTAGATCGGATCTGCCGTGCCCTCCACCTTCGTCCAGCCATCGCCGAGCCGATCCGCCCCGGAGAGGATGACCCGTGCCCCCGGCATGGCCGCGATGGTAATCGGCGATTGCGCAGTGCCGCTGGTCTTGATAGTAATGCTTTCCCGGTAGATCCCCGGTCCGATCAGCAGCGTATCGCCCGGCTGCATCGCATTGACGCCGCGCTGTATCGTGCGCCACGGGGTACCCTCATTGCCAGCCGCGGCATCGCTGCCCGATCGCGCGACACAATACGTGGCGGCCTGGGCGCCCACGGCCAATGAAGCAAGTACGATCCCCACTGAAACACAAAACTTCGTCATAAACGCCGTTTTATACCGACGCGCCCAACAGAAGACCATCTCCAGGAACAACAACGCTCCCCCCGAGCCACTCTAGCGGCTCCCTCGTTTAGCGGCGGCCCGCAGGGCCGGGCTCCGCAACCTCCCCCTCCTCGCGGCAGTGGCACTTCAGTGCCCCTGTTCACCATCCCCGGGCGGGCAATGCTCCCGCCGAGCCGCAATCCGAACTTGTCTCCCATGGCGAAACCTCAACAGTCTGGAGACAATCGGAGCATGCCTCATAGGGACCCGAACGCGGAGAATTCAATGCAGACCATCGCCGGCCAATGCAATGTCTCACGGAATTGGCAACGAGGATTGCTCTCCAGGCACCTTTGCTTGCTTGCCGTCGCGGTGATGCTCGCAGGCTGCGCAAATCACACCAGCACGCCGATGGCCGACCCCGTATCGCCGCTCGATCCTCACCGCATGGCCCAGGTGGATGACGCCATCAACCAATCCATCCAGCAAGGCCAGATCCCCGGCGCCGTCCTGCTGGTGGGGCGGGGCGATCGTACGGTCTATCTCAAAGCCTACGGCAATCGCTCGCTGCAACCCCAGCAGATCCCGATGACCCCCGACACGATCTTCGACCTGGCCTCTCTCTCCAAACCCGTCGGCTGCGCTACCTCCATCATGATCCTCGCCGAGCGGGGCAAGCTCAAACTCTCCGACCCCGTCGGCAAGTACATCCCGGCCTTTGCCTGCAATGGCAAAGAGTCCATCACCATCGAACAACTGTTGCTTCATCAAGGCGGCCTCGTCCCCGACAACCCCATGAGCGATTACCAGAGCGGTCCTGCGACTGCCTTGGAACACATCTACGTCTCCGCCCCTCGCAAAACCTCCGGCTCGGCGTTCTGGTACAGCGATGTCGGCTATATCGTCCTCGGCGAAATCGTTCGCGCCGTCGATGGCCGACCCCTCGATCAATTCGCCCGCGACGAAATCTTCCAACCCCTTGGCATGAAGGACACCACCTACAACCCGTCGTCCGAATCCAAGCCGCGCTGCGCCCCGACCGAAATGCGCGATGGCCATTGGATGGTAGGGGAGGTGCATGATCCGCGCTCCTTTGCCCTGGGCGGCGTCGCCGGGCACGCCGGCGTCTTCAGTACCGCCGACGACCTTTCCCGCTTCTGCCGGATGATCCTCAGCGCCGGCCAGCTCGATGGCAAGCGAATCCTCCAAGCCCAAACCGTGCGCGACATGACCCAGCCGCGCCCCTTGCCCGATGGTTCAGGCTCCCGCAGCCTTGGCTTCGATGTTGATACCGCCTACTCCTCCACCCGGGGTGACCGCTTCGACCGCGGCACCACCTTCGGCCACACCGGATTCACCGGCACCATGTTCTGGATCGATCCCAAGAACAACTGCTTTGTGATCCTCCTCACCAGCCGCGTGCATCCCAATGGCAATGGCGAAGTCGGCTCCCTCCGCCGCCGCGTTGCCACGCTCGTCGCCGAGGCCCTCCTCGGCCCGAGCACCTTCTACGCCGGTCCTTCAGTCGCCTCCGCCTTGAACGACGCCGCCATTCCCCCTTCCGATCGCGACGCCCAAGCTCAGGTCCTCTGTGGCATCGACGTCCTCAAACGCGATGGCTTCAAGCTCCTCCAAGGCCGGCGAATCGCCCTGGTCACGAACCATACCGGCCGCGATCGCGACGGCAACCGCACCATCGAACTCCTACGCTCCGCCAACAACCTGACGCTGGTAAAGCTTCTCTCTCCCGAGCATGGCCTCTACGGCGCTCTCGACGAAAAAGTCGCCAACACGACGGACCCCACAACCGGCCTCCCCGTCTTCAGCCTCTATGGCCAAACCGTTCGCCCCACCCCCGAAATGCTCGATGGCGTCGATACCCTCGTCTTCGATATCCAGGACGTCGGCGCACGCTTCTACACCTACAGTTCTACGCTGGGCTACTGCATGGAAGCCGCCGCCAGGAAGAACCTGAAAATGGTCGTCCTTGATCGTCCCAATCCGATCACCGGCCTGCTCGTTGATGGCCCCCTCGCCGATCGCCTCAGCTTCACCGCCTACGCCCCTTTGCCCGTGGCGCATGGCATGACCGTCGGGGAACTGGCCCGCTTCTACAACTCTGAATGCAACATCCACTGCGACTTGACCGTCATCGAACTACAAGGCTGGCATCGCCCCATGTGGTTTGACCAAACCGAGCTCACCTGGGTCAACCCCTCCCCCAACATGCGTAATCTCACCCAGGCTACCCTGTACCCCGGCATCTGCCTGCTGGAGGCCTGCAACATCTCCGTCGGCCGCGGCACCGATCAGCCCTTCGAAACCTTCGGCGCCCCCTGGATCAACGCCCAAAAGCTCGCCGCCGCCCTCAACTCCGCTAAGCTCCCCGGCCTGCGTTTCCTCCCCATCGAATTCACCCCCAAATCCAGCAAGTTCGCCAATCAACCCTGCCAAGGCGTCTCCATCCTCGTTACCGATCGCACCGCCGTCGAACCCGTCCGCGCTGGCCTCACCATCGCCTGGCACCTGAAGCACCTCTTCGGCCCCGCCTTCCAGTTCGAAAAAGTCAACAACCTCCTGGCCAACCAGGAGATCCTCAAGTCGCTGGAGACGTGCGAAAACCCCGCCAATCTCCCCGCCCGGTGGCAGTCCTCGCTGGAATCTTTCAAGCAAAAGCGATCTCGCTATCTGATCTACCATTGACCCCTTGGAGTGGTGCTGAGTGCCAGGTGCTGAGTGCTACAGCAATTCCCGATTCTGTATCCCCCTCCGCCTTCTCTCCCTTGCCCACTCCTCCCGTAGGGCTGAACCTCGTGTTCGCCCTTCCTGACCCCTCTCCCCCGACCCCCGCCCCCTGCTCCTCTCTCCCCCTCGCCCGGTACTCCGGGAGAGGGTTGGGGTGAGGGGTCAGAGCCAGCTGCACACCCAAACGGGAAGTGCTCTAATTCCGCCAGTGCTCGACTGCATCCAAGCCCAGGGATTTATCCCTGGGACCCCTCCGGGTTACCACTTTCGCCTTGTTGGACTCATTCAGGTGCTGAGTGCCGAGTCGGCGCGAAACTCAGCACTCAGTACTCGAGATGTCTGATTGGCCATGCTCGCATAATCCGCGTTCATCCGCGGCCGCAACCGTAAGCAGTCCCACCCTCCATCCGATCTCTTAGCTTCGCGGCAATCCCGCCCTGTACACCAGAGCCGCCTCGCTCCGAGCGCTAATAACGTAACCCAGTCCCTGCGGCACCAGCACGATCTGCCCTCGCCCAAGCGTGCAATTCTCTCCTTCCGCCTCCACCACCGCAGTCCCTTCCAACACAATCAGCATCTCCGCGCTATGCTCACCCCCGCTCCGATGCGACATTCCCGCCGCCACCCGCACGCTACTCAGCTCAAATTCTTCCGCCGGCGTTCGATAAACCGTCTCGGTAGGGGAGGTGCATTC
>JBLNDH010000731.1:0-5478 GCA_050261455.1 Bacillota bacterium | reverse complement strand
GACCGCCTCTCGCCGGTGCACACGCGCTCCGTCCGCGCCGCCATGAAGATGAGCGAGGGGGACGTGGAGCAGCTTCTGGAGCAGACGTGCCGGATGCTCTCCAGCATCACGCGGTACACGTACGTGGCGCCAGCCACCCGCGTTTGGCCAGCCAGGTGTTCAGGTTCGCCGCTCGCCGATACGGCGCAAATCCATGATCCGACATCACTACCACCCGCCAGCCCTCGCTTTTTGCCTGATTCAGCACCCGCCCCACCATCCGGTCCATGCGGCGATACACCTCGACCAGCGGATGCCCCTCGTCCACCTTGCCCCCTTTCCGCATCGCGACGGCCGCATCGTCGAAGAACAGATGCTGCACCTGATCCGTCGCCTGCACCACCAGCATCAGTTCATCCCACACCGCACGCTGCAGCCCCCACTCGAGTTGCGCTTCGTTCCACTCCAGCGCCGCCCGCACATCGGCCAAGTATGCTTCTTCGTCCAGCACTCCATCCGTCAGCCCCCAGGTCTGGGTTTCCCACCCCAGGCTGTGGTATCGCCCCACTCCCTGGCAGACCTCCCGGGCAAACCCTGCCGGAGAGCTAATGGGGTTCTCTTCGATCGGCCATGTCGGATCCCATTCCGCGGGCGTTACATACAGCCGCATTCCCGCGGCCTCCTGGCAGAAATGCACCCGGACCATCCCGCGATTCGTAGCGAGGGGGGATGCCGCGAATTTCAGGGGCAGCCAACCCGACCACTCCCCGCGCCGCAGGATCTGCGACGTTCCCCCGCAGAGAGTCCGCACCGCATCTTCGCCCAGACGCTTCAGTTTCATGGTTGCATAGACTTCCCTGCCACCTCCCACCGCCACTTCGCATTGATCCCGCTTCCATTCCACCCGGCAGACCTCACCGTGCCCGCATCGATCGCCCGGGCCATCCGTGATGACGCAATAGGTTCCCTGGGTCCCCCGCAAGTCTGGAACCCCCAGCCCGGCCAGCAGTTCCACATGGCTGGCGGCATGGGCCGGGTAGGTCATGGGCATTCGCAGGACCGTGCATCGCCGGCCCATTTCGCTGAGTCGATCCCACCAGGTCTGCCCGGCCACGGTGGAGCGAACCCGCTCCACTTGCCTGGGGAGCCATCGCACCAAGGGCACCCCCGTTCCCATCAGGCCCAACCCCGCTCCCACTGCCAGGGCACATCCCTTGATCCATTCGCGCCGGGTCATCCGTCTGGCTGTCAGGTAGCCGGTGGCGGCGCCGGCCGCCGAGCCCAAACCCACCCCCGCCCACCGCGGGCCCATGGGCGTAAGTTCTGTGTAGGCTTCGCTTCCGGCCAGCCGGGGACTATAGGTTCCTGGCTGACGTTCGATGAAGTCGAAGACCCCGGTCCTTCCGGGATTCGCGCCGGTCGCAAAACTGGCCCAGGCGACCGCCGACTCGGCCGGGGTGGTGCTGAGCACCCGATGGAAGCCCCCCAGCTCGGCCATGGCTTTCAGGTTCGGCAAACACCCTTGCCGCAGGAGGGCTTCGGTAAGCTGGGCATCGATGCCATCGAAGCCGAGGACCACCGTTCGGGGATGTGAGCTTGCCATGACACAACCTCCCCTCAGACCTGCACTTTGGCCACTCGCACCAGGATGCCCGCCAGTGCCAGGCCGGTCCCCGCGAACCCTCCCAGCCAGCGATAGTTGCCGGGGGGATAGGCGATCTGCACGGTCAGATCGCCCCAGACCCGTTTGGCCACGCGCGGAATGTCTGGCCTATCCACGTTCAGGGCCAGGACATGCGAGCCAACCTGCAGCGGCAGCAGGCCGGGATGCCTGGCAGTGAGCTTGGCCCAGGCCCGCTTCAACTTCGGCACCCGGACCCGGGCATCGACCGCAAAGTCATCCGCATCCGCCGGGAGATCTCCCGGGCCTTCCACCGAAACGATAAACCCTTGGCCCACCTGTAGCGGCGGACATCCATAGCGTTCATGGAGCGGATCGAACGCCGCGGCGAAGACCAGGCCGCCAAAAACGAGCGTGGGGCTCAGATAGAGCAGGTACTTGAGATTGTAGTAGACCAGGGCCGCTTCGCAGCGGATAACCCTTTGTGGGATCCGGCGATACAGAAGCATGCCATAGGCGGCGGCGAGCATCTGTTGGCGGGCCGCGTGAAGGCGGCTGCCCAATGGCACCAGACCCATGAACAAGACAATCAGTGCGGCATAGAGCCCGGCGAGTAACACCAGGTCCAGCCAGCAGTTGCCCAGGTATCGGTTGGGTAACCCGGCGCGAATCAGTTGCTCGCAGATACGGATCATGGGCGTTGCCTACTGCAGGTATCCGAGGCCTTTCATCTTCTCCAGGACACGCTGTTTGGCGGCCTGTTCTTGAGTTTGCTGTAAGTGCTTTTCCAATAGATGGGCTACGAAGTCATTTAAGGATGCATATCCCAGTTCCTGGGCGTGTTGGGTAGCTCGTCGCCACAACTGGGCGTCCACCCGGATGCGACCTTTTCCAAACATGCTGCACCTCCCCTATTGCAGGACATGGCCAACCATGTCGGGACTTGGGGTTACGTTAAACTCGCTGAGGATGGTTGCGGTGACGTCTTCCAGATGGGCTTCCTGGGAACGGAGCTTGCGGTTGATAAACAACACTCCGGGCACGACTTGCGGATCGCAGGCGTGGTTGCCGGTGAAGCCCTGAACTTGATCGGCCAGGATGCTTTGGCTGGCGATGCCCAGGGCAGCATCGTCGGCGGGGCCGAACCCTCGGGCATAGCCGAGGATCAGATCCGGGGCTTCGGAACTTCGCGGGCCGGTGTAAATGTCGGCGGAACGATAGACGTTCATAAATACTGGTTTTTTCCCATCTTGCAGGCACAGGAGCTTGGAGCGGATTTCGTTGATCAGGGCTTGAGACGCATGTGGGGGGACGATGCCGGTGGGTTCGCGGCCTTGGAGATTGAGGTAGAGGCTTTGAAAGCCAAGGGCATAGGCGCGGGTTTGGGACCAATCGACTTGCGCAAATGACCGACCGGGCTGGGTTTGGGAGGCGGGCTTGAAGACGAGGTAACCTTCGTGCTGGAGCCAGTCGACGAGGTTGAAGCGGCGATCCTGAGGAGCGAAGCCATGGTCGCTGAGGACATAGAGCACATCTCCTGGCCGGAGCTGGGATTGCACGTGGCCAATGATCTGGTCGAGACGGATGTAGAGGTCGCGGATGAGGGTTTCGTGGCGCCAGAGGACGTGGCTGGTCAGGTCGATGGTGGAGAAGTAAAAGAACACAAATCGTTGTTCTTTCTGAGTTAAGAGCAAATCGAGGGCCTGGAGGCTCTCGTTGAGGACCCCGTTTGCCTGGGTCAGGTACTCGTCGGGAGTGAAGAGACCTTGCAGGAGGGCCTTGGTCTCTTCGGGCATGCCCTTGGTAAAGTATGGCCCCAGCGAGCGATAGAGGAAAAGGTCGAAGTTGTTGGTGGCCAGGCCGGGGGTGCCCGGGGCGAGATTAATCGGGGAGACGTAGAGGCGCAGATGGGGATGGGCCTCCTGGAGGTAGAAGCGCACAAATCCCTTGATGGACTTGAGATACGGCAGGATAGGGAAGTCGATAGGGACCCAGGGGCTCCATTGGCCTTGTTGGAGCAGAAGCTGTTGGTCCTGGAGGCGGAGGAGGATGGTTTTCTCGAGGGAATCGACGTAACAGTCGAAGGGAACTGATACTTGCGCCGATTCGGGGGCACGCAGGAAGGGATTAATGGGGCCGGGGAGGAAGGGCTGGCCCCGGCCCCGCAGGGACGTAACTCCATCTTGGACAATTACTTGGAATATTCGGCCGCCGGGGACTTCGCGGGTTTGGTCTTCGGGACGGCTGGTGAAGTAGGCGAAGATGCCGTAAGTGCCTTCGATATCAGGGGTTCCCATGCCGGCGAGAACCTGGCCGGGACCGGTGGCGGGGAAGTTGGCGGGGATCTTGTAGACAGTGGATTTAACTCCTGATTTTTCAAGGATTTCCCATAAGGTGGGGCCGGTGCGGAGGAGACGGTACTCGGTGCGGGGGGGCCAAGCGTAGGGGGTGCCGGGGATGGGGAAGGGACGGCGGGTGGGGAGGAGTTGGGTGACGGCGTCGGCGGGGAGGAGGGTGGGGCCCACCTGGGCGGGGTCGCGGCGGAGGAAGTCGTAGATGCCGTGGCGGCCAGGGTTTAGGCCGGTTGCGAAGGTGGACCAGGCGACGGGGCTTAGGGGGGGTGTGGTGGAAAGGAGGCGGAGGGAAGAGCCTTGACTTTTTAAGCGAGATATGTTAGGTAAATGATTGGTATCGAGCCATTGCTGGGTGAGGTGGTAATCCATGCCATCGATGCCCAAAACGATAACGCGGCCGACCTCCCGGGGACCTCCCCAGAGCCACCCGGAACCAACCCAGAGCACACCGACGACCATCATAAGCACACGGCGAGCACGGGGGCCGCGGCACAAGAGGCACGAAGGCGCGCCTAAGAGGCACGGAGGCACGGAGGCACGGAGGCACGAAGGGAGGGACAAGGGGAGGAAGAGATGGAGGGAATGGGGCGATGGCACCAAGAACCTTGGCACGCGGAGGAGAAACGAAAGGATTGGGGCACAGATTGAGGAGCGGCGAATCGGCGCTGCGGGGTCCGCGAAACCGCAAGCGTGTGAGGGGGGCGGGACGGCGGAGGAGGGGTTACCACATTTAGAGTTCCCGTTTGAGTGTACAGCTGACGCTGAACCCTCACCCCGGCCCTCTCCGGGAGTACCGGGCGAGGGGGAGGGAGAGGAAGGCATGTAGGCGCGGAGGGATTGGGGCACGGCGTGCATCATGTTTTGAGTCGCGGCGGGAGGGGTGGTCGGATTTGTGATGGTCGAGAGGTTCATTGCTTGCAGATTCTGTCAGGGGGTGACTTGGACGACCTGACCCTCTTTCAAGATTAGTTCGACGGGGGTGGTCACGAACCACTCTTTGGAGTCGGGCAGCTTGGCGGAGAGGTAAGTGGGGTTGGGATCGGGGAGGGGCGGGCCATAGGGGGGAATTTCGATCATGGCAACTTTCTGGGCGGGGCGGCGGGAGAGATTCTTATCGCGCGGGATGACTTCCTGGCAGTTGGGACAGTCGTGGTGGTAGAGAAGGACGGACCATTGGCCGGTGGATAGCTCGGGGGCGATGTCGAGGTGGTCTAGGAGGGGGAAACGCTGGTTGAGCCAGGTTGGGGGGTCGAGGATGAGGAGGGAGGCGGAGGAGGGGCGAAGAGGGAGGAGAAGGAGGGGGAGGAGAAGAGTGGAGACGAGGAGGAAGATGTTTCGCAATGTGGGGTGCCTTGGCAAAGAACCCTCACCCCGACCCTCTCCCGGAGTACCGGGCGAGGGGGAGGGAGGAGGGAGGAATGGGCGAGAGGGAGGACGGATCAGGAGGAGGGAGAGGAGGAGGGTCAGGTCAAGCAGGAGGGTGTAGCGAGGAGGGATGGAGAGGCGGCCGAAGCAGCCGCAGGA
>JBLNDH010000730.1:0-5253 GCA_050261455.1 Bacillota bacterium | reverse complement strand
GTTTGCTCACGATCTGGAAACACTGGCCTCCCTGTACGCGATCGGCGTCGTCGGGGCCGTGGCCATCAACATCACCCTCTGCACCTTCCACCCCCGTTTGCGGCGATGGTGGCGTAAGGTTCCCATGTTCGTCCTGGGCCTGTTCCTCATCATCATCGAGATCACGTTGGCGTTTACCAAAATCCATGCCCTGATGTTTGTGAGCATCGTGCTGGCCATCGGACTCATTGCCCGCAAGGTCACTCAGTACCATGCGGCACGCCGCCCGAAGCCCAGCCTGTTGCGACAGGCCATCATCGAGCAACTCACACCCGAAGCCTTTACCAAGCCCAAACTGCTCCTGGCGACCGCCGGCTCGGCCCAACTGGCGGAGGTGGCGCTCAGCAAAGCCCGACAGGACGATGCCACACTGGTCGTGTGCTTTGTCCGCCAGGTAATGTTGTCCTACATGCTGAAATCCGAACGCCACCTCACCCTGGATACCGATACGGCAGCCCAAACGCTCTTCACCGAATTCCTGGAATACGGCCACCAGTACGGCGTTCCCATCATCCCGATGTATGACACCGGCCCCAATCCCGCGGAAATGATCGCAGAGCTGGCGGCCATCAATGGCGTACAACGCGTGCTGATCGGCAGCAGCCGCCGGGGCGCAATTCACCAATTGATCAAAGGATCCTTCCAGCGAATGTTGGAGGTGCTGTTACCGCCCGATATCCCCGTCGAGGTCTTGACCCCGCCGGAGCCATCAAGCCAGCCAGTCGAGTCCGCCAGCTAATCAGTACTGCGCCCTGCGAAAGCCCCTCAAGCACCACGAGGGTGACAGCAGGCCTAAGTCAACGCGTGCGGCAGGCTTACATGAGGCATCCCCCGCTTGACTGAGAACACGTACAGGGATTCGAACCCACGACATTCATGTTGGCAAAACGACGGGACACCATCTCTAATCCTCTGGTACACCAACCAGTTACGATTAGGCCCGCCTCGCCGCGCAGAACTAATGCAGAAAGCCAGATGCCCAAAGGAGAATCCGATCTCGCACGAGTTGTCGCCGCGTGGCCAAAGCTGTCAAATGCACTTCGCGCAGCCATCATGGCAATCATTGCAGCCAGTCGAGAGGCGGGTGCCCGCTAGGTAGACCACGGTTCCGAGGAGAGCAGCAATGGGTGAACAGACGGCTGCATCAGGATCGGCGGGCCTCAGGTCACGTAGGTGGACACTTCGATGAGGTTTAAATCCGGGTCGCGGAAGTACACCGAGAGGATTGGCCCCAACGCTCCTGTTCTCGTGACCGGACCTTCCAAGATCGGCACACCCCATGCCCGCAAGTGCCTGACCACCTCCTCCATCGGCTCACGGGCGATTAGGCAAAGGTCGGCCGAACCAGGGGTGGGCCGATGCGCTTTCGGCTCAAACTCCTTCCCCTGCTCGTGCAGGTTGATCTTGCTGCTGCCGAAAGCCAAGGCTTTGCGGTTGGTCCCAAACGTGACGACATTCATGCCCAAAACCCGCTCATAGAAGGCGCACGTGGCTTCGATGTCTTTTACGGTCAGGACGAGGTGGTCTAAACGGTCGATCTGCATCCCAAGCTCCATCCGTTGCGTGAGAATATGTTACGGCGATTCGCCAACAGAGCCATCCTGATGCACTGCATCTTCGTCCCAACGTCGGTGGTTGCATCTCATGAGATCGGTCGTTGTAGTGCGGCCGGGCCCTGACGGTGAGCATGGCCAAGCCCCGCTCGGGCGGGTATGCCGGAAGCTTTGGCCGCGGGCGTGGCGTTTATGGCATGCGTGGAGGCTGCGGTGATCGTGGCAAGGGTCGTCGCAACCGTTTCTAATCAGTCCAAGAGCGAATCGGGGAAGCTACAGCAGATGTGGCCTCCCTTTTTGTTGCGCGAAATGAAAGCTCTCCCTTTCCCACCCGGCGGTCATCCTCGAACTGATCTTCTGACGCCGTGCTCGGAAGGTGCTGGTCGTCTGCCCCGCCGGATTGCAGGTCCAGGGGCGGGACCAGATGCGTGACAAATTCGGCCTCGACTTCTGCATCGTCGATTCGCACCTCATGAAACAGATTCGGCGGAAGTGCGGCATCCACGCCAATGGCTGATGCCAGCCCCAACGGCAGTTTATTGTAGCACTGCTATGATGGCGTTATCATGACGACAATGAGGTTGATATCCGCCCTCCTTCTGGGAGGATTTCTCACTATTGGCTTGAGTTGCACTCACGAGACCCAGACATCTATGACCACTGTAACCACGCCTGTCACCAGAAGGGCCCTCCTCCACGCGGCAGTCAATCCGGCCAAGATCGTCAGCACGGTAGAGGTTCAGGAGGTGACCATGGGACCGAAGCAGAGAGCGCCCCTGCATCTCCATCCCTGTCCCACAATCGGCATCGTCACGAAAGGCACGATCACTTTTCAGATCCAAGGCGAGCCAGCCCAACAATTGAAGCCGGGCGATGCCTTCTACGAACCGGCCAACGTATCCGTTGCGAAATTCGATAACGAGGGTGATACCCCTGCAACTTTCGTCGTCTATTACCTCTTGGGCCAAAACGAACATGAAACCGTGCGGGTACTTCAGAAGTAGTCGCGCGGAATCGCTGATGTCCCGCAACACCGATCCCAGTCCCAGCCTGGGAAGCTGGTCCACATCTCCCACGAAGATCAGGGCTGCACGCGGTGGCACCACTTGCACCAATTGATGGGCCAACATCGGGTCCACCCTGCTGGCCTTGTCGATGACAGACCCATCGCCTTCCAGCGGGCTGATGGGTCGCATTGGGATGGAGCGGCTACCTGCCGACGATTTCAAACGCCCGAGCTTGCTGGAAGGCCCCCCCTACCACTCCCGTGATGAAGGTGCTGAAGGCTGATCTTGCCTTGGCGGGGATCACCTATGGGGACCGAGGAATCGGCGTCGCCGACTTGCACACCCAGCGAAATACGGCTGAACACCATGATGGCTTCAAACAAGATGAGCAGGCGAGCGAGGCAATCGCAGATGCGACATACTGATCCTCGACTGACCGAGGAGACCTACATGGACGAAGCTTTGCTGCTGAAGCCTATTGCAGAGGAGTTGAAATCGGTGCCGCCGATTCCCCACTTCACCGCTGGGGAAAGTGTGCCAACTACTGGCGAACCGACCATTTCTGGCCCGGTGCCTGCCTCGAATCGCGCAGAACTAATGCAGAAAACGGGCTGCTCAACCGGGCATTTGGAGGCACATCAGGGCAATGCGGAGGTCAGCAGTACGGTATCGGGCGAGCAGCAGGAGGGCGAAGCGCAAATCACGCAATTAGCACAGGATGGCGCAAACGAACAAGGCCCGACACCTGATGGCATCGGGCCTTCGCAAGAGCGGGTGATGGGGCTCGAACCCACGACATTCACGTTGGCAAGGAGCAAGCTCACCAACGCAAGTGCTGCAATTAAAGGACTTACCTTCAGCATCAAACGCGATTGCACGTCTGATTGCACTTCCAACACGAAAACGATCTCTCGACAATGCCAAGGCGACGGCACGGCGACCGACTTCACCGAAGCACTCGCCATGATTGTCCGACTTCCGCTCTCAGAGTCGGAGAAAGCTGAAGCACTGCGACAACTACTGGCTCAGAAGATCAGAAGGCGCCCCTGATCAGGTCCACCGATGCGCGGCAAACCGAGCCACCGATGGGCATCCAAATGATCGGCAGCTACGCTGCTTACCGCCCAGAAGATACTCGTTTGCACTGGCATCGTAAGCCAGCATACCTATGTAGGCCAATTTTTTTCCGACCTGCCCAACAAATGATTTTCCGGGACTGCGAATCGAACCCTGATCGCCATCTGGCAACGGGTGATTCCACGGGGCCACTATGACACAACAGCCCCGCTCACACCGCAATCCCATTGCTCGGTAGCCATGATGCCTACTGCTTATTCGAGCCACGCTCCGTCTGCCTAGACCAATCCCATGGCGGTGGCGAATCAGGTAGGAGATGTACAAGGAGGTAACCACCACCAAGGCCGGGAGCGAGTGGGCCAATCCCGATTCGCTGCCCGATATCTGACCTATGTAGTTCGCCCTCTTTGCTCTTGATGATGACACTTTCCTTACTCTCGATTTCCCGGATTCCGCGAACCGCACAGAAGTACTCCTGAAGTCCTTGTCGGCAGTAGTCATGTTCCAGAAGGTCATGAAGTGCCTTCAGAAGATACCGACGATCGTGGTCGTCCATGCGAGCATCGACCGCCGCTGCGTTCTTACGATGTTGGACGATCATGGGGTCAGGATCCAGCATCCTTGCCAATCCCGCCGGTGACCACCGCAATAGACGCAGCACTTGCTGCCGATCATCTGCGCTCAGCTTCAGCCCAAGGTGAATCTTGCACAATTCATCTAAGAACACATCGTCAATCATTTGATCATAGAGTGGACTACCAAGAGCCTTTACCAAGATCCCATGCTCAAGCATGAACCGCAGAATTTTCAATCGTTGGCCCATTTCTACCTGGCCCTCATGCATTTGCTCAAGGCTGAGTTGGTTGCCACTCCGCTTCAGAAACCCTTCGCTCTGAAGCAGTCCAATTGCTCCTTCTAGCTCGGAAGCAATATGCTCCTTAAGTTCAACCGAGACCGTCTCTAGGGGGGCCGCGCCCCCGTTGGCAACCAGCACACCCAATACCAAGCTCATGATCTCCCGTTTGGCCGCCATCGCCTTGGCCACTTCATGAATATTGAGATATTTATGGGCATCGAGTTCCGTCTCGATCAACGGCTTAATCTGAAGTGTGACCGCTTCGTCAACCGGCCCGCCATCGTTTCGGAGCAATGCGTATTCGCCATTCCCGAAGACGGCAACCCAGAAGAACTGCTTGTCATAGTAGGCAACATCCAGATCTTTGTAGGGCCGCTCCACCAATCGCTTGATAAGCTGCGCTATCTGATCTAGAGGAACGAGCGAATGGAACTGGCGGATTACGCCGAGTAGATCATCGCCTTGGATTAGGCTGATCGTCTTCACCGTGTTCCGCAATGCGTTGAAGTGGCCTTGGACATTGCCGT
The DNA here is from genome assembly GCA_050261455.1 of Bacillota bacterium. GTDB lineage: Bacteria > Planctomycetota > Phycisphaerae > Tepidisphaerales > Tepidisphaeraceae > JAPLNB01. Next base: position 194 of record JBLNDH010000730.1, on the reverse strand, counting down.
TAACACCATTCAGGGCAATGAAGGCGCCATAGACCTCCTCGTTGTGAAGCTTCTCCTCTGAAAGGACCTTGCCCAAGAACTTCAGCCACTGTGTCGAGTCGATTGGGGCCTTTGTTGCCTTACACTCAGCCAGCAATCGCTTCCTAATGCCATTGCCCAGCCCCGGCACTTGATACTCAGCAGTCACATCAACC
>JBLNDH010000729.1:0-9633 GCA_050261455.1 Bacillota bacterium | reverse complement strand
AAGGCCCGGCCGGCTCCCATGTCGAGTGGGATGCGCAGGTGATCAACGATGAAGAGAACAGCCTGATTGCCTGGCGATCGCAGGAAGGCGCGAGTGTCGATAATGCCGGCTCGGTTCGCTTCGTACCGGCGGGGGATCGGGGCACCGAGGTGCGGGTTGTTCTGGAGTACATCCCACCGGCCGGGCAGATCGGCTTTATGGTCGCCAAACTCTACGGCGAAGAGCCTCGGCAGCAAGTCAGCGAGGATCTGTATCACTTCAAACAGCTGATGGAAACCGGCGAAATCCCCTCCACCGAGGGACAACCCCAGGGAACCTGCGCCAGATGAACACGCTCGTGCTCTCTTTCGCTCATCCAGGAGAACTCTGCCATGAAAGCCCTTTGTTGGTGCGGCAAACGCAAGGTACATGTCGAGAACGTTCCCGATCCCAAGATCATCAATCCTCGCGACGCAATCGTGAAGATCACCCTGACGGCGATCTGCGGTTCGGATCTGCATCTGTACGACGGCTACATTCCCACGATGGAGCGGGGCGACATCCTCGGCCATGAGTTCATGGGCGAAGTCGTCGAGGTTGGCCCGGAGGTGAAAAACACGAAAGTCGGCGACCGCGTGGTGGTGCCCTTCACCATCTCCTGCGGCAGCTGCTTTTTCTGCAAGCGGCAGATGTTCTCGCTGTGCGACAACTCCAACCCCAACGCCTGGATTCCCCAAAAGTTCTATGGCTTCTCGCCGTGCGGCATCTATGGCTACTCGCACATGGTAGGGGGGTTCGCCGGCGGCCAAGCCGAGTACGCCCGCGTGCCCTTTGCCGATATCGGGCCGGTCAAGATTCCCGACGGTCTGTCCGATGAGCAGGTGTTGTTCCTGTCGGATATTTTCCCCACCGGCTACCAGGCCGCCGAGCAGGGGAATGTCCAGCCCGGTGATACCGTGGCCGTCTGGGGTTGCGGCCCGGTGGGGCAGTTCGCTATCAAGAGCGCTTTTCTCCTTGGTGCAGAACGTGTGATCGCCATCGACAGCGTCTCCGAACGCCGCGAACTGGCCGCCAAGAGCGGCGCCGAGCCTATCGACATGAACGATGAGTATGTTTACGACCGCATCCTGGACCTGACCGGCGGGCGGGGGGCCGATGTCTGCATCGATTCGGTCGGCATGGAGGCGCATGGCGCCACGCTCGATGCCATCTACGATCGCGCCAAAGCCACCGTGAACCTGGTGACCGATCAAATCCACGCCTTGCGCCAGGCGATCAACTGCTGCCGAAAGGGCGGCACGGTCTCGGTGCCCGGCGTGTATGGAGGCCTGGCCGACAAGTTCCCCGTCGGGGCGATCTTCAACAAAGGCCTGACCCTCCGATCCGGCCAGACGCACGTGCAACGGTACATGCGGCCGCTGCTGGAACGCATCCAGAAGGGGGAGGTTGATCCATCGTTTGTCATCACCCATCGCCTGCCGTTGAGTCAGGCTGCCGAGGGTTATGGCATCTTCTCCAACAAGCAGGATGGGTGTATCAAAGTCGTGCTCAAGCCCTAAAGGAGGCCGATTATGAACGGCTTATCCAAACTCGGGATGACCGCGGCTGCGGTCGCGGGCGGGGCTGCGTTGCTTCGCGCCCTTCGAAATGCGTCGGTGGACTACGATTTCCAGGATCGGGTGGCCATCGTGACCGGGGGCACACGCGGCCTGGGCCTCTTGCTCTCCCACGAACTGCTGCGGCGGGGGGCGCGCGTCGCGGTGCTCGGCCGCGATCTGGAGGAACTCGAACGCGGCGTGAGTGAACTGACCCGGGAAGGCGGCGAGGCGATTGGCGTTCCCTGCGATATCCGCCAGCGCGACCAGGCCCAATGGGCCATCGAGCATGTCCTGGCCCGCCTTGGGCCCGTCGATGTCCTGATTAACAACGCCGGCATTATCGAGGTTGGGCCGATCGACCATATGAGCGAAGCCGATTTCCAGGACGCCATGGCCATCCACTGCTGGGCGCCCTTCTACACCATGCAGGCGGTCATCCCCTCCATGCGGGCCCGCGGCGAAGGACGCATCGTCAACATCTCCTCCATCGGCGGCAAGATCGCTTTCCCACACCTGGCCCCCTACACCGCCAGCAAATTCGCCCTCTCTGGCCTGTCCGAAGCCATGCGCACCGAACTGGCCAAAGACGGCATTTACGTGACGACGGTCTATCCTGGCTTGATGCGGACCGGCTCGCACCTGAACGCCATGTTCAAGGGCCGAAATCGCGAAGAGTTCGCTTGGTTTGCCATGTTTGATGCGCTGCCGATCACGTCGATCAATGCCACCCGCGCCGCCCGCCAGATCATCAACGCCTGCCGCCGGGGCGACCCGCAACTGATCGTCAGCATCCAGGCCAAGCTGGCGATCCTGCTCCACGATCTGATGCCCAACACGTCAATTCGCCTCATGGACTTCATCGACCGCGTATTGCCCTTGCCTTCGCCGGAGCATGGGCAGGAGCTTTATAGCGGCTGGGAGAGCAGCTCGAAATGGGCCCCCTCGCTGCTCACACGCCTGGCGGACCACGCCACCGCCGCCAACAACGAACTGCGTGGCCACAACCCCGTCTCGAAGTAATCACCGGGCCTTGCACGATGCCCAAAGGCAAAGCCCCCGGACAGTCGTCCGGGGGCTTCGTGCTGGATGAATCCTCCCAATCCCGAAAGTGTTCGACTCCATCCAGGCCCGGAAATTCATCCGGGTTCCGTCATGTCGCTCACTTTCGGTTCACACAGTAAACGGCACGACGGATGCCCGAGCCCCAGGCACCCGCCGTTTTTTACAGAAGTACGCCAGAAACTATGCCGTCGCCCTGCTGCGGCTGCGGGTCGCCTTGCGGCTGCTCGCTGTCGTGGCTTTCCCACGCGCGCCGGCCGTGGTCTTCCGCGCTGTACTGCTGCGGGTGGCGGTTTTCTTCGCGGTGGCTCCCGCTTTCTTGCCGCCGCCGGTCTTCTTGTTGACCGTCGCCCAGGCCCGCCGCTCCGCTTCCTTCTCGGGCACCGCTCGTTTCTCGTAGCCTTTTTCTATATCTTTGGCCATACGTTTCTGCTTCGTGGTGTACTTCGATTTGGATCCGCGGGGCATGATTTAGCCTCCGTCAAAAAAACGGTACGTGGCGCAATGGATCTTCCACATCGAAGATCCGGAGCCAATTCAGGATAGCCCCATCCCGCCGATGGCGTAACTCCGATTTTTCCCGCCTCCTCTCCTATACAGGTAGCGGACCCCTCACTCTTGGCGTGCATGACAGCAGAACCGCCAAGAGCGCCAAGGCTCGCCAAGACCGCCAAGCTCTGGGGACTGCTGCCATGCATGTTTGCCCAAAACCGATAAAGAGCCCCAGGACACGGAGAGGAATGGTTTGAATCTGTTCCTCGGTGCTCTGTGGCAAGTTCCTTCTCTTCACGACCTTGGCGTGTCTTGGCGCTCTTGGCGGTTTCGTCTGCGCTCCGCCTCCCGCAACTGACAAAGAACAAAGGACGAAGGCCCCACTCAGATATGAATCGCCCGCTTCGCCACCGCCAGCGCCGCCTCCTTGATCGCCTCCGGCAACGTCGGATGCGCATGGAAAGACCGGGCCAGGTCCTCCGCGCTGGCGGCGAATTCCATCGCCACCACCGCCTCCGCAATCATGTCCGACGCGTGGGCCGCCAGGATATGCACCCCCAGCAGGCGATCCGTCTTGGCATCGGCAATGATCTTCACCATCCCCTCGCTTTGCCCCATGCTCCGGGCCCGTCCGTTTGCGATCATTGGAAATCGGCCCACGTTGATCGCCCCGCGACTGGCCGCCTCTTCTTCCGTCAACCCCACCGCTGCCAGTTCCGGGTGGGTGTACACCACCCCCGGGCAGGCGCGATAATTCACATGTCCCGCGTGCCCAGCCAGTCCTTCCACCGCGGCAACGCCCTCTTCCTGTGCCTTATGGGCCAACATCAACCCGCCAATGACATCGCCAATCGCGTAAACCCCCGGCACATTGGTGGCAAAATGCGAATCAACCTGGATATACCCCTTGGCATCGATCTGCACCCCCAGCTCGCGCAGCCCCAAACCCTCGGTCATCGGCCGCCGACCCACCGCCACGAGCACTCGATCCACCTCTTCCGTACCCCGCTGCTCGCCGCTGGCCCACGTCAGCCGCACGTTCCCATGGACGACCTCCGCGGACTCGGCCACCGTCTTGAATCGGAATCTCATCCCCTGCTTCTCAAGCAGCCGCTGCAACTGCGACGCCAGCTCCTTGTCCATGTTCGGCAGCGCCCGATCCAGAAACTCCAGCACAAGCACGTCCGTCCCCAGCCGGCTCCACACCGATCCCAATTCCAGCCCAATGTACCCTGCCCCCACGACCACCATCCGCCGGGGAATCTCCGGAATCGCCAGCGCGCCCGTCGAGGAGAGGATGTGCTTCTCATCGAAGGGCAATCCCGGCAACTGGATCGGCATCGAGCCGGTTGCGATGAGGATATGCCGGGCCTTAATCGTCCGAGTGCCGCCCGCCGCCGTGACCTCGACGGTATCCGCCGCCGTCAGTCGCCCCGTGCCCATCACCTGCTCGACCTTGTTCTTCCGGAACAGCAACCCCACGCCACTGGTCAGCCCGCGAACGACGTTCTCCTTATGGGCCAGCATCGCCTTCAGGTCCACCGACGCGCCGTCCACGTGAATCCCATACTTGTCCAGCGAGTGCTTGGCTTCGTAGTACCGCTCCGTGGAATCCAGCAGCGCCTTGCTCGGAATGCATCCGATGTTCAGACACGTGCCCCCAAGAAACTCTTTCTCCACACACGCCACGCGCATCCCCAGCTGCGCCGCCCGAATCGCCGCCACATACCCCCCCGGTCCCGCCCCAATGACGATCAGATCAAATTCGTTATCCGGCATGATCGCCTCGCAGAAGAAAGTGCTGAGTTTCGAGTGCTGAGTGCTGAGTCTGCGTAGGGCACGCTATTGCGTGCCGCTTCTCTGTCATTCTGAGCGCAGCGAAGAATCTCTAACGCAAAAGGATGCTTATCGCACGACGTTCTCAGCACCCAGCACCCAGCACCCAGCACTCAGCACTCAGCACTCCTCAAATCTCCAAAATCAACCTCGCCGGCTCCTCCAGCATCTGCTTGAGCCGCACCAGGAACGTGATCGCCTCGCGTCCATCGACGATCCGGTGGTCATACGACAGTGCCACATACATCATCGATCGCACCTCGATCTTGTCGTTGATCACGATCGGCCGCTTCTGGATCGTATGCATCCCGAGAATCCCGCTCTGCGGCGGCGTCAGGATCGGCGTGGACAGCAGCGACCCAAACACGCCGCCGTTGGTAATCGTGAACGTGCCCCCCGACAGCTCATCGATCGCCAGCTTCCCGTCGCGCGCCGCCGCCGCCAGTCGCTTGATCTCCGCCTCAATCCGCGCAAAGGACATGTCCTGCACATTCCGCAGCACCGGCACCGCGAGTCCCCGTTCGGTGCTCACGGCAATGCCCAGGTTGACGTAGTCGTGATAGACCAGGTCGTCGCCTTCGAGAAAAGCGTTGATCTGCGGGATCTCCTTCAGCGCCAGCACCGTCGCCCGCGCGAAGAATGACATGAATCCCAAGCCCACGCCATGCACTTCCTGAAATCGCTCCTTGAACCGGCCGCGGAGGCTGATGACTTCGGTCAGATCGACTTCATTGAACGTGGTCAGGATGGCCGCCGTATGCTGCGCCTGCACCAGCCGCTCCGCAATGCGCTTGCGGAGCCTGCTCATCGGCACCCGTCGCTCCCCGCCCATCCCGCCTGCCGCAGGACGAACCGGCGCCGCCGGCGCTTCCGGTGCGGGCAGTGGGGCAGCCATTCCTGTCTGCCATTTCTCCCCCTCTGCCGCTTCGCGGCGGCCCGAAGGGCCCAATCGTACTCTTCCTTCGCCCAATTCTTCGGAAGAGGGTTCAGGGGAAGGCTGGACACCCGCTTGTTCTCGCTTGCTCTCCAGATACCGCTCCACATCCTCTTTCGTGAGCCGGCCGCCGGGACCTGTGGCAGGGATGGCTTTCGCATCCAGCCGGTTCTCTTCCACCAGCCGGCGTACCGCCGGACTCAGCTCGTCTACTGTCGTTGCAGCGGGTGCAGCCGGCGCTGCTGCCGGGGACTTCGGCTTGGCCGCGATCGTCACCGCCGTTGCCGGCGGCGTGGCCGGCTCCTTTGTGGACACCGCCGGGCTCTCATCGATCCGGGCGATCACGTCACCTACGTGGACGGTCTCCCCCTCCTCTTTCAGCCGATGCAGAATCCCCGCCGATTTCGCCGGGATATCCACATTGGCCTTGTCCGTCTCCAGTTCACAAATAGGTTCATCAATCGCCACCGTCTCCCCATCCGCCTTATGCCACGAAACGAGAATCGCCTGCGTGACCGATTCCCCCAGCGCCGGCACTTCCACCTGAATAGCCATAAAACCTCATCCCTTCGCAACCCGCCACCGCTTTCCTCTCGCCCTTTCGCCCCTTCCCGCATTCACGCCTTCGTTCCTCCCCCTCCTCCGTCGCTCCGTCGCTTCCCCCCTCAATCCGACACCGGCGCCGCTTTCTCCGCTGCTTCTTGGGGTGCAGCCGACGGCACCGCCTTTTCGACGGCTTCGCTGGGCAATTCCAGCGCGTGGCTGATGATCTCATGCTCCTCGATTTGGTGCAGGCGGTACGAGCCCGTCGCCGGGCTGGCCGAGCGCTTGCGCCCGTAGTAGCTCAGCACCCGCCCATCCGCCAGCATCCCGCGCAGCAGCGGCTCCATGTAGGTCCAGGCCCCGCGGTTCTGGGGCTCTTCCTGCACCCACGCCACCTCCCCGGCCCGGTGATAGCGCGACAGAATCCCCTGGATCTCCTTCTTCGGGAAGGGGTACAGCTGCTCGACCCGGACGATCGCCACGTCGCGGACGCTGCCCTTCTCCCGGGCCGCATCGAGCGTGAAGTAGACCTTCCCGCTGCACAGCAGCAGCCGCCTCACACGCTCCCGGCTGATCACTTTCGGATCGTCGATCACCAGGTGAAATGCGCCCTGCACGAAATCCGCCACGCTCGAGGTGGACGCTTCGCTCCGCAGCAGGCTCTTGGGCATCATGAGCACCAGCGGCTTGCGGAAGTTCCGCTTCATCTGCCGCCGCAGCAGGTGAAAATACTGCGCCGGCAGGCTCGGCTGGCAAATCTGCATGTTCTCTTCCGCGCACAACGCCAGGAACCGATCCAGATAGCCGTACGAATGCTCCGGCCCCTGCCCCTCATACCCGTGCGGCAGGAGCATCACCAGGCCGCAATACTTCTGCCACTTCGATTCCGACGCCGCGATGAATTGGTCGATGATCGGCTGCGCGCCGTTCACAAAATCCCCGAACTGCGCCTCCCACACCACCAGATTCCGTGGGTCGGCCGACGCAAACCCATATTCGAACCCCAACACCGCCAGCTCCGAAAGCATCGTGTTCAGAATGATGATCGGCGCCTGATTCGGATCGAGATTCGCCAGGGGGTAGTACTTGCGACCATTGGTATAGTCGTGCAGGCACGCGTGCCGGTGGCTGAACGTGCCCCGCTGGGTATCCTGCCCCACGAATCGCACCGGCGTGCCTTCCAGCACCAGGCTTCCCAGCGCAAACATCTCCGCCCCGCCCCAGTCGATCGGGCTCCGGCCAAATCCCATCTCCCGCCGCGCCTGGATCAGCCGCTTGAGCTTCGGATGGATCGCAAAGTCCGCCGGCAAGCGCGTCGCCCCCTCCGCGATCCGCTGCAGCATCGTCTCGCTGATCGCCGTCGTGACGCTTCCATCCGTCCCGCCCTTGGTCATCCCCGTCCACAGGCCCTGCAAGGCCACCACCGGCGTCGGCGGCCGCGAGGCTTTCGCGATCGCCTGCGCCTTATCCAGCCGCTCCCGCAGCTCATCCTTCATCCGCTTCACGTCCTCGGTTGTGATCTTCCCTTCCGCCTCCAATTGCTGCTGATACAGGTCGCGCACCGGCTTGTGCTGCGCGATCTCCTTGTACATCAGCGGCTGCGTGAAGCTCGGCTCGTCCACCTCATTGTGCCCCCAGCGCCGGTAGCACCAGATATCGATGAATACGTCGCTGTGAAACTGCTGCCGGAAGGCAATCGCCAGCCGGGCCGCGTGAACGCACGACTCCGGATCGTCTCCATTGACGTGAAAGATCGGCGCCTGAATCGTCTTGGCCACGTCCGTCGGGTAGGTCGTGAATCGCCCCTGCTTCGGCATCGTCGTAAAGCCGATCTGGTTGTTCAGCAGAATATGAATCGTCCCGCCCGTGCGCCAGTAGGGCATTTCCGACAACCCCAGCGTTTCCAGCACAATCCCCTGCCCCGTAAACGACGCATCCCCATGCACCAGCACCGGCACAATGTGCGAGCGATCGTTGTCCTGGTAGTGCGTCTGCTTGGCCCGAACAATCCCCTCCACCACCGGGTTCACCAGCTCCAGGTGGCTCGGGTTGAACGTGAGCCCCACGTGGATTTTCCGCCTGCTCCGCGCGATCCGATCGTGCGGATACCCCAGGTGGTACTTCACATCCCCATCCCCCTCGTTCTGTTCCGGCAGGTAACCCTCGAATTCGCCGAGAATCACCTCGTAAGGCTTGTGCAGCACATGCGCCAGCGCATTGAGCCTTCCCCGGTGGGCCATCCCTATCACGATCTCATCCACCCCCAACGCCGAACCGTCCTCAATCAGCGTATTGAGCGTCGGAATAAACGCCTCCGCCCCCTCCAAACTGAATCGCTTGGCCCCGATGTATTTGGTGGCCAGGTATTCCTCAAACCCCTGCGCCTCCACCAGCTGCGACAGGATCCACCGGCATTCCTCATCCGACAGCGCCGGCTTGTTGTAGATGGGCTCCATCCGCGCCGCCAGCCAATCCCGCTGGCTCTTGTCCGGGATCAGCATGTACTCCACCGCGAACGTCCGGCAGTACGTCGCCTTGAGCTTGTCGATCAGATCCCGCAACGTCCCATCGGTTTTCCCCAGAAACCCGTCCGCAGTCACCTTCCGGTCCAAATCGGCCGGCGTCATGTTGAACTGCGACAGCTCCAGCAGTGGCAGACCCGGCCGATTGTGCCCCAAGGGGTCCAGGTTGGCGATCAGATGTCCCAGCTCGCGATACGAGTGCACCAGATCTTCCACCCCCAGCATACGCAGCTGTTCCTCCGCCGCCGCGCTTCCCGCCGCCGCCATGGGCTTCTCCCCCGCCACCTCAAACCCCATGAAAAACGCCCGCCAAGCCTCCGGCACCGACGACGGGTCCCCCTGATACTGCTGGTACAACCGATCAATGTATTCGCTGTTTGCCCGGCTTACAAAATCAAGCGTCTGCATAGACATCCCTCTAGCCGAAGAACTCGGGTTCTTACAGCATCGGAATTCTAGGCTCATTCCCGTTGGCTTGGCTTGCTAGCGGACAGATTCAAGAGCTCACTCTCCCGGGCTCCGTGGTGGGAAAAAGAAAACGGGCCTCAGGGCCCGGTTCAGTTGCTGTCTTATGCGATCTGGCAGACAGGCTCTCCTATACCGTCGCGGCTAAATCTTCTGCCGTCCATAGATGGGGTACTGAATGTCCTCCAGCAGCGCATCCTCCGGC
>JBLNDH010000728.1:0-3728 GCA_050261455.1 Bacillota bacterium | reverse complement strand
TGATGATGCCCGAGGCGCCCTTGAAGTCGGCCAAGATCTGCATGGTGACGGTGATCGTCGGTTCCGTTGGCTCTGCGTTCAGGCGGATGATCGACAGGCTCTTCAGTTCATAGAGGTCGGCGTAGTGCTTGGCGCCTTCGGCGATCTCCGGTCGGCCATTCCAGGCGACCAGGGAGACCTGGGGGTACAGGAGCTGTTCAAAGGTCCGCCATTGGCGGTTCTCTGTGGCGGCCACCAGGGCGCGGGTTCGCTTGATGACGAGCTCGCGGGGCGAATCCAATAGGTAGCTGGTCAGTGCGATAAGGATTCCCAGGGTGGCAACGATGATGCCGGTGTACACGAGCTTGCGTTCAAGCCGGTTATTACCCGTGATAAACAGAGCCAACCCGACGAACAGGAAACCGCTCGGCAGCCACCAGGGTGTTTCGTAAATGAAGTTCATGAGAAGGCTAAACCTTTCGCGGCAGAAGGTCCGATAAAGCCCATGATGCTGCCGCCCGGTGGGGCGGATGCTGGTTTATCTTAGATCCGGCCCCCATGACCGCAAGCACCGATTCATCGACGCGCTTTATCCTGCCGGAGACATCGCTGCTATTGGCGAACCTGGCGGCGCTCTGGGCGGCGGACCCGGGCTTGGCGGCGGCACTGGAGCCGATTCTGGCCACAGAGCCGTATCCGGTGGAGTTGTCCAAGGCGGGGTTGCCCACGATTGCCCTGCCCGATGCATCCGGGCGGCGGATCTATCTCCACAGCCGGTATCAACCCGTCGATGAGGCCAAACGCCTAGCCGATACGGTCGATTTCGATGAGAAGACCGCCTTTTGCGTCCATGGCTTTGGCTTGGGATACCACGTCGAACAGGTCTTTGACAAGGCCAGTGGCGAGGCGGTGATTATCGTTTTCGAGCCGGATCTGCGATTGCTGTATACGGCGTTCACCCACCGCGACTTCAGCCAGCTGATCCAGACGGGCAGGCTCATCTTTTTGACGCAGTCGGATCGCGCCACCTTTCTGTTGCGTCTGGGCACGCTGCCGGCGTTGATCTCGATCGGCCTGGCGTATGTGAACCATGCCCCCAGCAAGCAGCTGCACCCCGAGTTCCACCGGCAGATGGAAGTAGCGATGGGGGAGTTCCTGGCGTATTGCCAGACGAGCCTGAATACGCTGGTGCTCAATGGGCGGCGGACCAGTGAGAACATCGCCCGCAACCTGGCGTGGTATGTGGTGGCACCGGGCATTTCGGCATTGAAGAACTGCCATGCGGGTCAGCCGGCGATCATTGTCTCGGCAGGGCCGTCGCTGCGGAAGAACAAGCATCTACTCAAAGAGGCCCGTGGCAAGGCGGTGCTGATTGCGGTGCAGACGACGCTGCAGCCGCTGTTGGATATGGGGATTGAGCCGCAGTACACCACGTCGCTGGATTACCACGATATCTCGGCTCGTTTTTTTGAGAAGGTGCCGGCGAATCTGCGGACGGAACTGGTGGCCGAGCCGAAAGCCACCAGCCGGGTGCTGGAACTGTATCCTGGGCCGATGCGCATCCTGGGCAATGGATTTGCCGACCAGTTGCTGCAGGAGATGAAGCTGGAGAAGGATCGGCTGCGCGCGGGGGCGACAGTGGCGCACCTGGCGTTCTACCTGGCGGAGTACATGGGGTGCGATCCGATCATTTTTGTCGGCCAGGACCTGGGGTTTGGCGATGGGTTGTCCTATCTGCCGGGGACGAGCCATGAGGATGTGTGGCGGCCGGAGCTGAACCGGTTCTGCACGATGGAGATGAAGCATTGGGAGGCCATCGCCCGAGAGCGGCCGATTCTGCGGAAGATCGAGGATTACCAGGGCCGCCCGATGTACACCGAGGAGCGACTGTTCTCGTACCTGCAGCAGTTTGAGCGGGACTTTGCTACCACGCCGGCGAAGGTGATCGATGCCACCGAGGGCGGCGCTCGCAAACGCGGGACGACCGTGATGACGCTGGCGGAGGCGCTGGCCAAGTATTGCACGCAGCCGGTGGCGGGGCTGGAGGCGGCGTCCGGGGCGCCGGGGCAGCCAGGGAATCCGTTTGCGTATCGGTGGGACCTGCTGCCGGCGTGCATCGGAAGTTTGAAGCAGCGTCGAAGCGAAGCGGAGCAGATCCAGCAGATTGGTCGCCAGACGCTGCCGCTGCTGTACGAAGTGCGCGATCATCTGGAGGACCAAGGCCGGGTGAACCTGGCGATTGCCCGGATCGACGCGTTGCGAGCGCGGATGTTTGAGTTGAACAACTGCTATGAGCTGGTGACGCAGCTCAGCCAGCAGACGGAGTTCAAACGCTTCCGCAGCGACCGGCAGATTGCGGCGGCGAAAGTGAGCGGCGTCGAACGGCAGCGCCGGCAGGTTACACGCGACATCGCCAATGTTCAGGCGATTGTCGATGCGGCGCAGGCATTTCAAAAGCTCATGGACGAGATCATCGATCGCGTCGGCCGGGTGGACCCAGCCAAGCGAAGGGAGCATGGGGCATGAGCACGGTCACGGCGGTCCTTTCGCTGCTGCACCAGATGCCTGGCCGGCCGAACAGCGCCACGCGGCTGTTTCGGCACGAGCCGGTGCTGGCGTGGACCCTGCGCCGCTTGAGCTTGGCCAATCGAGTGCAGCACCGGGCGATTCTTTGCTGGGAGGATCAACTGGAAGCGGTGAAGCCCATCGCGGCGGCGCAGAACTGCTTCATTTTGAGCAAGAGTCCGCGTTGTCGCCTGCCGCTGGTGGAGACGGTGGCGGTGGCACAGAAATGGGCCGATGGGTGGCGTGGGGGGCTCATGGGGACGAGTTGCTTTGACCGCGGCTTCTATGGGCCTTGGGTTGACGAGATTCGCCAGCAACTGCAAAGCGACGCGATTCTGCTGGTGGATCCGGATGCGGGGCTGGTGGATCCTGTACTGATTGACAGCCTGGTCAGCCATGCCGAGCAGCATACATCGATCGAACTCTGTTTTTCGCAGGCCGCCCCGGGGCTCAGCGGTGTGCTGATTCGCTCTGCGCTGCTGCAGCGGCTGGCATCGGGCAATACCTATGTGGGGCGGGTGCTGAATTATTGGCCGGGCATTCCCGGGCGAGATCCGACCGCGTTGGACGAGTGTGCGCCGGTTCCGACGCTGGTGGCGAGGACGATGTCCCGCTTCATGCTGGACTCGGATCGGCAGGTGAATCGCCTGGAGCGGTCTACGATCAACCTCAATGGCCAGCTCATGCGGACCGAATCGCAGGCGCTGGTGTCGACGGCCTCGGAACTGCCATGGAGGGATCCGTTACCTCGGGATGTTGTGCTGGAATTGAACACCCGGCGGGCGACGAATCCGGTGTACTGGCCGGGTCGATATCACCGTATCAGTCGGCCGGAGTTGTCGCTGGAAACGGCGCGGAAGCTGTTCGAGGAATTGGCGGCGCTGGACGACATCCGTTTGACGCTGGCGGGTGTGGGGGATCCACTGCTGGCTTCGGCGGTATTTGAGATCATCGCGGCAGCCCACGAGGCGGGGATCGACACGATCCATGTCGAGACCGATCTGGTGGGGCTCGATGCCGCCACGATCCGGCGGCTGGTCGAATCGCAGGTCGATATTGTCTCGGTGCATATGCCGGCGCTGGGGCCATTAACATACCAGGACATGATGGGGGGTGATTCGCTGGGGATGGTGGTGGAGAGTATCCGTCAGTTCCTGTCCATGCGCCAGGAGCTGGGCCGGGGC
>JBLNDH010000727.1:0-4382 GCA_050261455.1 Bacillota bacterium | reverse complement strand
CCACGCCGCCTTGTCAGGTTCCCGGTTTGAAGTACTGTTTGGCTTGTTCTGAGCGGAACAAGGTCAGGACGAAGAGGGGGAAGACGGCGTTGGTGAAGATCGAGCTGAGCCCGGAGGTCAGGAAATAGGCGGCGTTCAGCGGGTGTTTGAGGTACCCGCCCATCCCATGCAGGGTCTGCATGGCGAGTTCAGCCCCTGAGACTGCGGTGGCGAAGAGCAGCAGTCCAGCGCAGATCAGCATTCCCTGCCGGCCCAGATCATGTCGGTAGAGGCAGGCGATACTACTGGCCAGCAAGAGGGCCAGGGCGGGGAGTCTTAGCGAGAAAACGAAGACCCACCACCCGCTAAATGGCACAGGTTGCGAATTGACTACGAACTCGAGAAAAATCTTTAGCAGCAAGGCTGTCAACTCGAGCAGACCCAATGCGGCGATGATGAGGCCCAGAATGGCGATCAGGCGGGCGAGGGGGGGCCAGCCGGAGTTGGTTGCCGTGTAGTAGCTTGCCGTTGGAATGTCTGTGGTCTTCATTTCCATAAGTGGTTTGCCCATTTTCCCTTCGTCGATTCGACGCACAATCCGGCTGGGGGTTTCAAAGCAGTTCCCGTTCGTATAGATGCTTGGCTCCGAACCCTCACCCTAGCCCTCGCCCGAAGTACCGGGCGAGGGGGAAGGCGCGAGAGATCCGGGTCGTCGCTTCGCTCCGAACCCGGCGTGGGGGAGATGAGAATGGCTTTCATGGGGTAGAGCTATTCGGGGTCATGGCAATCCTGGTTAGCTTTGTTACCGTCTTTAACACGGCTTGCATGGACCAGCTTGTGCGCCGGGGTAGTTGCCCCTAGGGCGGTTCGACGTACAATCCCGGTGGATGTTTCGGCATGTGCCCAATTTGCTGACGGGGCTGCGGCTGGTGCTGGCCTTTGTCTTTTTCGCGATGCTCTCGTGGTATCAGTACGAGGGGCGGGGAGATCCTACGTTCCTGAACGTCGCGTTTGTGGTCTATCTGGTTGCATTGCTGACGGACTACTTTGACGGCCATTTGGCGCGGAAGTGGAAGGTGGAGGGGACATTTGGGCGCATCCTGGATCCGTTCGTCGATAAAGTGCTGGTCCTGGGGTCGTTCATTTTCTTCGCCGGGAAGAATTTCATTATTCCTGATACCGAAGTGGCTGCAGCGGGGCAGCCGATGGTGGTGAAAACGATTACGGGGGTGGCGCCGGCGATGGTGGTGGTGTTGCTGGCCCGGGAGTTGCTGGTGACGAGCCTGCGCGGGATTTCCGAATCCTCCGGGCAGAACTTCGGTGCGGTGATGGCTGGGAAGGTCAAGATGGTGCTGCAGTCGGTCACCATCCTGATTATTCTGGTTTATGTGAATTACCTTCCCTGGTTGCGCGATCATCGTGCCTGGGAACTGGGGGCCCGCATCGTTCGTGACGTGTTCATCTGGCTTACCCTTATTGTCACCGTGGGCAGCAGCCTGTCTTACATTCGTCGCGGCATTGCGCTTTACCAGGCCAAGCGCGACGACAAGACCGCTTTGACAAAATGAACGACTATCTCATCTCGGTGCTTCTGGGAGTGATCGAAGGCCTGACGGAGTTTCTGCCGATCAGTTCCACCGCTCATCTGCGCATTGCCGAGAGCCTGCTGGGGATTGATCTGAGCAGCAGCTACTGGAAGATGTACAGCGTGGTGATCCAGCTGGGGGCGATCCTCAGCGTGCTGGTCTACTTCTCGGGGCGGATCCTGAAATTCCTGAGTACGTTTCCCCGGGGCGAGCGCGGCGATCGCACCTTTCTCACACATCCGCTGAGCCTGACGCTGCTGGCGTTCGTGATCACGGCGATTCCCAGTTACCTTCTGCATAAGAAGATTGGGGCAAACCTGGAAAGCCTGTACATCATGGGCGGGTCGCTGCTGGTGGGCGGGATCATCATGTGGGTGGTGGATGCGGTGTACACGCACCCGCGGACGGACCACATGGAGGATATGAACATCTTCCAGGCGATGTGGATTGGCCTGATGCAGATCTTGTCGGCGGTATTCCCCGGCACGAGCCGATCGATGGCGACGATTGCGGCGGGACAGGTGGTGGAGATGTCGCGGTCGGCGGCGCTGGAGTTCTCCTTCTTCCTATCGATCCCGACGATGATTGCCGCCACGGGATATGAGCTATTGAAGACGGTGGTTCCCCATCGAAGCTCGAGCGGCGATACGCTGACCCCGGTTGCCATGGACAGCCATGGGTGGATCGTGCTGGGGATCGGGTTTGTGGTGTCGTTCCTGGTGGCTTGGGCGGTGGTGGCGTGGTTCATGCACTGGGTTCGGCGGCGCGGGTTTGTTCCCTTCGCGGTTTATCGCATCGTGGTGGGGGTGTATGTGCTGTTCCTGGCGTGGCAGGCGGCGCGGGTGGCGTGAGGGGGTGCCGCGAAGCGGCGAATGGGCAAAGGGGCGATCGAGCGGCAGAGAAGATCCGGGTCATCGCTTAACGCTCTGAACCCGGCGTGAAGGGGGGATTCTCTTCGGGAATAGACCAGTCCCCATGAATTCGCTATAGTGGAGGTGGGCTGTTCTTGTTGATCGGAAGGGTGATGTCATGGTCCTACATGTCTTGCGGGCATTATTCATCCTCCTGATGGCGGCGGCGGGGTGGCATTACCTGTTGTATCCGGCCAAGGCGCAGAACGAATACAACTACCTGGCGTTCTTTATTACCCTCTGCATCGGCGTTTTCTTCCTGTGCGTGGACATTCTCTCCCCACGGAAGAAGCTGGTCATCTTCTCGGGCACGTTCTTTGGCTTGCTCGTCGGGATGATCATGACGTATGCGTTGAGCTACATCGTCCTGTTCGTGGTGGACGTATTTCTGCCGAAGATCGACCCTACCGGCAGCGCCCAGGCGTTTGCCCAGGCTTCGAATCGCAATGCGCTGATCAACTTCGTTGACCTGATCATCGGCATCGTGGTTTGTTACCTGGCCATCAGTTTCGTCCTGCAGACCAAGGACGATTTCCGCTTCATCATTCCCTACGTCGAATTCAACAAGCAGATTCGGGGGGCCCGGCCGATTCTGGTGGATACGAGCGTCATCATCGATGGGCGTATTCTGGACCTGGCGGAGACCGGCATCATTGAAAGCCGACTGATCGTGCCGCGGTTTGTCGTGGAGGAGTTGCAGACCATTGCCGATATGGGCGACAAGCTGAAGCGTAACCGGGGACGGCGAGGCCTGGATATTCTGACCAAGCTCCAAAGCAACAAGAAGGTCGAAGTGGCCATTTACGAGTGGGGTGGTCATCATGCCCATGGCCAGGAGGCGGAGGGGGCGGACCAGAAGCTCCTGGTGTTGGCCAAGGAGCTGAATGCGCGGGTACTGACCAATGATGCGAATCTTGGGAAGGTGGCCCAGGTTCGCGCGGTGGACATTGTCAATATCAACCAGGTGGCCAGTGCGCTGCGGCCGGTGGTGTTGCCGGGCGAGCGCATGGTGGTGCGGCTGATCAAGCCGGGCGAGGAACCCTCGCAGGGCATCGGTTTTTTGGAAGATGGGACGATGGTGGTGGTGAAAGATGGGCGCAATTACATCAACGAAGAGGCCGAGTTTGTCGTGACCAATGTCCTGCAGACCGCCACCGGACGCATGATTTTCGGCCAGATGGCCGAGGGGACTCCATCGCGCCGGCCGCGCCCGAAGCAAACAACGTAATGGATAACCGATGAGTTCGCTGGGTGTGATCCTACCGGCTGCCGGCCGCTCTGTGCGGTACGGCGGCGATCGTAACAAGCTTCTTGAGTTGCTTGATGGAAGGCCTGTGATCGCGCATGCGGCGAGCGCGTTTTTGTCGCGGCCGGATGTGAAGATGCTGGTGGTCGTGACCGCCGACCAGAGCACGATTGCCCAGGCGTTGCCGCAGCCCCTGGACCCGCGGATCGTTTTCTGCAGGGGTGGCGCTTCGCGGGCGGAGAGCGTGCGTAACGGGTTGGCTGCCATCGGTCCCGCGATTGAATGGGTGGCTGTGCACGATGCAGCCCGGCCGCTTGTCTCGCAAAAGCTGATCGATCGCACGCTCAGCGTGGCGAGCGAACACGGGGCGGCGGTGCCGGCGATGCCCGTTCACCTGACGATCAAACAGGCCAGGGGGCCCCTACCCGCGGCCGTTGAGCGAACCATTCCGCGGGATACGCTGTGGGCGATGCAGACGCCACAGATCATGCGCCGCGATGCGCTGGCGGGGGCGTTTGAGCGGTGTCCGCTGCCTTTGAGCGCGGTGACCGATGATGTGCAACTGCTCGAATTAACCGGCCAACCGGTCTGGCTGGCGGAGGGGGAGGAACGGAATCTCAAGATCACCACGCGGCTGGATCTGCGGATTGCCGAATTGCT
>JBLNDH010000726.1:0-17287 GCA_050261455.1 Bacillota bacterium | reverse complement strand
GAACACTGGACTGTCGCGCTTCTGACCTCGGGGACGGCTGGTCCGGTAGATATTGAAGGACTGCCTGGCATCGCCCTCCAGGCAAAGAAGAGAAAAGTCAGGGTTGCCGAAAAGCTCTCGTCCATCCTTGTCTCGGGGAAAAGCTCCCGCGTCGGCAGTCGTCGTGATGTGCTGCACGGACTGTTGCCGTATGAGGTCAAGGCGGTCAAGGAGCAGGTCAGACGGGACAATCCGGACAAGAAGGGCGACGTTGAGGAGGATCACTTCCGGGCCGCGATGCAGGCGCCTCTTCTCGTCATCTATCTGCTCAGGGGACAGGAAAAGAAGGATGGCCCCTACTACCGGGACGGCATCGTCCTGCCCGCCTTGGCTCTGCATTTCCCGGGGGCAACCGACCCTGACGCCCCGAAGCGACTGATCAAGTATCGCCTCAACAAGGTTGCCCAGGACGAACTTTTCGCGCCCGAATTCGACGACGAGCCAGTGACGGATGACGATGGCGACGATTGACGGCCTGTGGGACGACCTGCGCAGCACCGACCGGACCAAGCTCCACAGGCGGGTGGATGATCTTCATCCTCTGGACCTGTACGCCGAATTCGAACCGCCTGCGCATCCCGGCCTGGTGCTGTTCTGCCCTGTGCGCCCCCCTGAACCCCGCCAGATGAAGGCCATTGCCATCGAACGGGGACAGCGCCCCGATGGTCGGTGGTGGTTGCGCCTGTCACTTCATGAACCGTCCCTGCGCACTGTCTTCGCAGGTCTGAGCCAGGACATCATCGCCTTCACCCGCTCCGGCGTAAGCGCCGAGGCGGCTCCGGCAGCCATCCTTGGCCGGGTCGAGCGTTGGCGTGCGCTCCTTGAGGGCGACAGGGGCGGATTGTCGGCCAGCGAATTGCGAGGGTTGATCGGAGAACTGCTTGTCCTTCAGTCCCTGCTGGAACGGTATCCGCCGATCGAGGCCGTCGGCAGCTGGAACGGGCCACTGGGCAGCCCCCAGGACTTCATGCTGCCGGATGGCCTGCGGATCGAGGTGAAAACAATTCGACCAGATGCCGACGCCTTCCGGGTCAACGGCCTCGGGCAACTCGACCCCGGAACCGACCCGATGGAGCTTCGCCTGTTCCGGCTGGCGGATGCCAGCCCCGAGACGGACGGGGCGATGACCGCAGCCGCGATCATAGAATCGCTGAGGGGGCAGCTTGAGCGCGAACCTCTCGCTCTCAATGAGTTCGACAGCAGACTGGCGGCAGTGGGCTGGCACGATCATCCGCGGCATGGGGAATACGCCGTCAGGCTGGCCGGAGCGCATTGCTACCGGGTGGCGGATGGGTTTCCGCGCATCGTGGTGGCGGATGTCCCCGTCGGCATTGATGACGTGAACTATCTCGTCGTGTTGTCGGCGGCCAGGGATTTCGAGATGACCGGGGGAATCGAGTGATGACCGAGGACGAGTATCGTTCCGACGTGCTGGCCAGCGCGGCATCAAGAGCCGAAACCCGCGCCTGCGGCCTGCGGGAAGGCTTCGTAGAGGAAGTGCTCGACCGGCTACGGGATGCTGGGGAACTGCCCGATTTCGAACTCTGCCCGGAGGTCATCCCTGACCAGAAGCTGGAGATCGATGCGTTCGCGTTCGATGATGCCGATGAGTCCCTTCACCTGTTTGTTGCCATCCATGATGGAGGCCCCGATATGCCTCCGTCCCTCGGAAAGACGGATGCCAAGGCTCTTGGCTTCAATCGGCTGACCAAGGTCTTCGAGCTTTCCAGAAGCGGGTGGCTTGGCGGCAACATAGAGGAAAGCCGGCCCCTGTGGGCCTTGGCCCGCAAGCTTGAGCGGATTGAGAAGCTGTCGGCGCTCCGCCTGCACGTTGTCAGCGACCGTTGTATCAGCGAACGGCTTCGCGAGTTGCCGCCGGAAGCGACCAAGGAAGGGCTGCCGATAACATTCCAGATTTGGGATGTGACGAGGTTGAAGCGCATTCATGAGGCGGGCAGTGCACGGGATGACCTCGTTGTCGAATTCGCGCACGCTCCCGGAGGCGGCCTTCCTGTACTGCCTGGGCCGGTCGGTGGCGCAGGGTATAGCGGCTACCTAGCCGTGATTCCCGCCGAGGTACTGGCGGACATATACATCCACCACGGCAGCCGTCTTCTCGAAGGCAACGTCCGCACCTATCTTGGGCGGCGCGGCAACGTCAACAAGGGCATCGCGACCACCATTGCCAAGGAGCCGGAGCGCTTCTTTGCCTACAACAACGGCATTGCCTGCACGGCTTCCGGGGTCGAGGTCTTCACAGCCGACAACGGTGCATTGATGATCCGCTCGGCCACCGATTTGCAGATCGTCAACGGCGCACAGACTACGGCGTCCCTGGCGGCGGCGCGCCGGGACAAGGACAAGAAGGATCTTTCCGGGGTCTTCGTGCCGATGAAGCTGTCTGTCGTCCAGACAGACCTTGCAGTCCAGATGATCCCGCGAATCTCACGCTTCGCCAATTCGCAGAACGGGGTCCGCCCCAGCGATTTCTTCGCCAACCACGAATTCCATCGCAAGATCGAGGAGATTTCGCGCCGCATCCTGGCTCCGGCTGTTGGCGCGTCACAGGTGCAGACCCACTGGTACTACGAACGCGCCAGGGGCCAGCACCTGAACGACCAGGCCGGCATGACCGATGCCCGCAAGAACCAGTTCCTGCGCCTGAATCCCAAGCATCAGGTCATCACCAAGACCGATCTGGCGAAAGTCGAGAACTGCTTCGACGGCCTGCCCGAGATCGCCTGCAAGGGCGCCGAGAAGAGCTTCACCAGCTTCGCCGAACGGATCACCAAGGAGTGGGAGGAGAAGAAGCCCCTTTACGGTGACGACTGGTTCCGGGCTGCCGTGGTGCGAACCATCCTGTTCAGGACCACCGAACGCCTGGTGTCCGAGGCCCCCTGGTACGAAGGCGGATACCGTGCCCAGATCGTCGCCTATGCCGTGGCCCGCCTTGCCGTCCTGGCGAGGGAGCAGTCGGCGGGCGGACGATTGGATCATCAGCGGTTATGGCAGATGCAGGCGGCTGGTGGTGTCCTGGAAGAGCAATTGGTGCTGATCGCCGAACGGATGGCCCAGGTTCTGCGGACCCCACCCATGGCAGGACAGAACATCTCCGAATGGGCCAAGCAGCAGGCTTGCCGAAAGGCAGCCCTCGAGGCCGATGTCCCGGTGGTAGACGGACTTGATGCGTTCCTGCTGCCGCCGGACGAAGCGAAGGCCGCCATCCGTGACGCCAGAGTCGAAGGGAAAATCGATGACGGCATCAGGGCGGTCAGCGAGGTCATGTCCCGTAGCGCGGCCTCTTGGATTGCGATCCGCGACTATGCGAGGGAAATGCGGCTGCTGACGCCGGAGGACGAAAAGGCGCTATTCCCGGTGATTGCCAGCCCACCCAAGATCCCAACCGACAGACAGGCCGAACGCCTGTTGGCGATGTTGGAACGATGTAAGGAAACGGGCCTGGATCGCGACTTTTAATTGTGCAATAATTCGCGTTTATTATCACTGAGCGTATTTTTCCGCTTACTGAATCTCGATAGGGGGAGTCATGGTTTCGCGTGAAGATGATAAATATGAGGTTCTGCTCCGCAGAATAAACCGCGCAGAATTCATGGCAAAACTGGCATTCATCGGGGCTGGTCGTGAATTTGATGACGAGGATATCTATTTGTTGAGACGATATCTGAGCAGATCATACGACGATGAGAGATACTTTGGTAAACAGCGTAAATTTTTCGATGACGAATTTGATATATTCCTAAGGGAGCTCGCACGCGGAAGATCAAGTAGGCTTGAGCGTTTTGAACATCAGGTCTCTCTGGCCGGCGATAAACAGGAAGGTATCAACCAGGAACTTCATGCCCATTTAGAGAAGCTAGCCGCTGATCTTCAGCATGTCATGTTGGCGGTTGATGATCTTGCCCAAAAGAATGCGGATCTTAGCGCTGGAACTCATGAATGGCTTGCCGCCCAATCGCTCGGCATAGATACAGCAGAGCTCAAGATATCAAGGTTTGTGCCGCTTCGGGTCTACCTGTCCGATACCCCGGAACAAACGGTAACGAACGTAAGCGACGCTATTAATAGACTAATTAATGCGTTTAATTTTGAGATTAGTGATGACTTCCCTCCGATCATTGGCTCCTGGTTCAAGAAATGGTTTGCAAAGACCGTTGATGTAGCAACAACGCCGGAGGTTGCAGAGCGGTTAGAAAAGATTGAGCGTGCGATAGAGCTGAAGGGTTTGGGGCTACCTCAGGCCGATATCGACAAAAAGCAAGCGGATGCGGTAGCAAAGTTATTGAAGTCAATTGAGAAGA
This sequence comes from Bacillota bacterium, assembly GCA_050261455.1. Taxonomy (GTDB): domain Bacteria; phylum Planctomycetota; class Phycisphaerae; order Tepidisphaerales; family Tepidisphaeraceae; genus JAPLNB01. The sequence continues at coordinate 12,929 of JBLNDH010000726.1, read as the reverse complement.
TCCCATCTGCTGCAATTCAGGCAGGGTCAATTCTCCTTGTAAAAATCACATCGGGCCAGGGCCCCGTTATCCAGGTGCGGACGCTGACGAGCAAAGAGTTGATCCACCTGGAAAACAACCAGAAACTCCTATCATCACCTTCAGACATTTTGGAAAAGTTGTCCGAGCTGTGCCAAACCGGAGATCCAAAAAGGCGGGAAAACGGCGGAAACGCAGGGCAGCACGAGTGCGCACCTAAAGAGGTGAAAGCCCTTGCCATTTCGGAGCAACCTAAGGCTTCGAGAAAGCGCCACGCTGATGTAAAGGGGCACGGCTCTGAAATGCAAACAGCTGGCGATAGTTCTGAGTGATTCCATTCGGCGTCCATTCATCCACTCGCCGTTGCGCCTAATAACGCAGCACGAATTCGCTGAACGGCCCGGCCAATGTCTGTGTCGATCTGATGCTCCCAGACCCTGATCACCTTCCATCCTGCTCGGCGCAATGCCCTATGGTTTCGGGAATCGCGGCGGCGGTTGGCCTCGATCTTCGCTTCCCATTTCTCGGACAGCTTGTCCTTCCATTGCGGAAACCGCCAGCCGTGCCAGAAGTCACCATCGACGAACACGGCGACCCGGGCAGCCCTGAAGACGAAGTCGGGTCTGCCCGGAAGATCGCGAGCATGAGATTCCCATTCCCAGCTCTGTTCGGCCATGGCGGCGGCCAGGGCGCGCTCGGGGCCGGTGTCCTTGCCCCGTATCCGCGACATGACGGCGCTTCGCTTCTCCGGCGACATGATGTCCCCACGATGCCGCCTTTCAGCCAACCTCTGCCCCCATTGTCACGACGTCGCATGCTTCGTCGGACATCTCCCTGACCAGCTGAGCGACAACCTTAGCCAGCTGGACCGCGAGGTAGGGCGGAACCGCGTTGCCGACCTGCTCATACTGCTCCGTCCGGTTGCCTTCGAAGAAGTAGTTGTCCGGAAAGGTCTGGATGCGGGCGGCCTCCCTGACCGTCAGGCTGCGGCACTGCGCCGGATCGTAATGGATGAAATAGTGGCCGTCCTTGCGGATGTGGCAGGTCACGGTTGTTGCCGGGCGCCCGGCCAACTGGACACGGAACCGGTCATGGAAGACGCGGCGTCCCTCCTCGGTCTGGGCATTCTCGTGATCCGGCAGAAGGCTGAGCGGGAAATGGCGCAGCTTGGGTGAATCCTTCATTGCCGCCCCATAGGCAGATACGAACAGATAGCGCGCGAAATCGGCGTCCATGTGATCGCGGGTTTCATGCTGGAGAACGCCCCCGAGGGCATCGTCCCGGTACCATTGCGCCAGTTCGTGGGCGGGTTCCTGCCAGGCGTCCCAACGAACGAATCCGCCGCCCCTTGTCAGCGTCGGATCAAGCCGCTCAAGGGCATCTTCCATCACCTGTTGGATGGTCGGGCCTTTGTCCCACACGTCCTTGATGATCTTGCCGGTTTCCGACTTCACCGCCTCGATCCACGCGGTGGCAGTGTCCGTCTTTTCCGTCCTGACCTTGTGCTTCCTACGCCCGCTGCGGCCACTGCGGAGAGCTGGCAGGTCACCGATCACCTCGGCAAGGGTGGTCTTTGCCGCTGCCTTTTCCAGCGGGGTGGGCACAAGATCCAGATCGTTCCTGATACCCAGCAGGATGACGCGGTGCCGTTCCTGGGGGACGCCGTAATCCTCGCTTCGGATCAGGTAATCGACCTTGCGGTAGTCGCCGCTTACCTCGTCGGGTAGGGCAACGAATGAATGGATGGTATAGCCAAGCTTCCTGGCGGGGGTGAACCTTGCCAGCGCTTCGTCCGGCAGGTCTTCGTCGGCGATGGCCTCCCATGGATCGGTCAGATCCTTGAGAATTTTGCCGAACACGTAGCTGCCATCGTCCAGACGGGACGACAGAATCCCCTTCACGTTTTCCATGACGAAGAATGGCGGCTGATGGATCGCCACGATCTTCAGGTATTCGCGATAAAGGGTGTGCTTGTCGTCCTTGTAGAATTCCGTGGCCTTGCGCTCGCGCTCGGCCTTCTGGAGTTCGTCGTTTCCCGACTGCCGGATGCCTTCGCCGACCCCCATCCGACGTGAACGACCAACCACCGAGTACGCCTGACAGGGAGGGCCGCCCAGCAGGCACCAAAGGTCGTGGCCGCGAACGGCCTCTCTTATCCGGTCGTGCAGTTCGACGAAGGGAACCTCGCCCAGAGTGGCGTTCCAGGCTTCCTCGCTGGCGGCCTTCCACTGGGGATGGGCTGCCATCTCGCCGGCCCATTTCTCCTTGTCGGCGGGCGTGGTAGAGCGGACGTAATTGTAGTAACAGTCGGGAAGAGGTTGTCCGCTGAACGCTCTTACAAATGCCCTCAGCCGCAGGGTACGTGCCGCAACCTTGTCTTTCTCGATGGAAAGTCTTGTCCGGAACGATATGTCGTCCCCGAAGTAATCCCCATAGCGGGAGAACCCCTCCCCCAGGCCGCCAGGTCCGGCAAATAGATCAATGACGGGAATTTCAATCTTCATTCTGAACAATACAGTCGATGGTCACGTTGGCTGACAGAGATGCAATCCCTGGCCGTCTGGAATAGACCGCCTTCCCCGATCCGGCAACAGGAATAGGGGGCCGCCGGCTTACCGCTCCCCCGCCACGAACCCCGCGATCACCCCCACGGCCTCGTCCTCCTGCCCGATGAACCCATGATGCGACCGCCCCTCGCAGGGCGGGGACTGGGGCTCAGTGCCGCCGGTCAATTCCACGTATGCCTTGCGTGCGGCACCGATCTTGTCGGTCAGGCGCGGGCCGTCCAGAGCGGGGGAGCGGCTGCATCCGTCGTTGGCGTGGCTGAGGACCAGGGTGGGGGCGGTGATGCGGTCCAGGTCCATGGTCAGCAGCGAATGCGGCCCCTGCTTGCTGGTCCGCGTGACCGAGGAGGTCAGCACCAGGCCGTCGATCCCGGTCCCCAGCCGCAGGGCCGCGTTGGCGGCGGACAGGGTGCCCCGGCTGGTGCCGACCAGCCACACCGGCAGGGGATGGCGCTGGCGCAGCCAGGCCGCCACCTTGGCCACGTCCTCGGCATGGGTGGCGGAGACGCGGAAATGCTCGGGCATGCCGTCCGCCGAATCGGACGGCGCATCCAGGGTGGCGACGACGAAGCCGCGTTCGGCCAGCAGGGCGCGCGAGCGGGCCAGGAAGTTGCCGGCTCTTTCGGGCTGCGGCACCGGCTCGCGCACCTCGATGGCGCCGCCACCGCCGGGGAACAGGATCAGGATGGCCTTGGGCGGGGCGGTATTTGGCAGGGTCAGGTAGAAGCTCTCCGTCACCTCGCCGCGCACCGGGATGGTGACGGCCTGCTCGCCGGCATGGGCCGGTGCCGCCAGCAGCAGCAGGGCGAGCAGGGCCGCCCGGATGATCCGCATTCCCGTCATGGCCGGCCTCACACTTCCAGGGTGGCGATGACGGGGACGAAGGACTCGTAGGCGGCGGCAGCGGCGGGCTCGGGCCGGATGCGGCCCTCGGCCTCGGTGGCGGCGGGGATGTCGGCCTGCCAGAACGGCGCGTAGTCCACCTTGTCGTCCTCCACCAGCACCCAGCCCTCGGGCGCGGCGAAGGCCAGCCAGTCGGGATCGGCGCCCGCGCCCTTGGTCTCCACCGCCATGCGCAGCGACAGCGAGCGGCCCGAATGGTCCAGGCACACCGCACTCCACAGATGCTTGCGGGCGTTGAGGCGGTGCGAGGCCGACAGCATCGCCTCCATCCACACCGTGTCGATCTCGCCCGCGCCGTCGTCCCACAGGTGGCTGCCGAAGGGCAACGGGTCGAAGCCGCGGACCAGCGGCCCCCACACCGCGTTCCAGAGGTCGTGCAGCAGGCACCAGTAATCGGTCTTGATCTTGAGCAGCGAAAGCCGGGCCAGGTGGAACTGCCGCACCTCGGGCAGGGCCAGGTCGGCGGGAATGTGCTCGGCCCGGCCGATGCGCGACAGGGCGGCGGCATGGGCGGGGATGGCGTGGTAGGTCAGGGATTCTGGCAGGATCAGCCCGGTCTTGGTTGGTTCAATCATGGTCAGTCCTTCTCGGCGGCGTGCTCCCACAGATCGGCGCGGAAGCTGTCGAACTCGCCGTGGCCCCGGTGGATGGGGTCACGGGCCAGCCCGGCTTCCCAGCGGCGCAGCAATCCGGCCCACGAGGCGACCAGCCACCCGGCCCGCTCCTTGCGCGGCGGGGTGCGGCCCTCGGAGCTGAGATAGACGCACCAGCCCCGCGCGGTGCGCGAGCGGGCGACGTGGCGGCGCAAGTGGTCGGCATAGGCCCGCAACTGGCCGGGCCGGTCGGGGGCGTCGAGCTTGGCTTCAAGAATTAGGAAACAGGGGCCGCCCTCGGGCGTCCGCCATTCCATCCACAGATCGGCGCGGCGGCTGCCGCCGGCCCGGTCCTTCAGCCCAAGTTCGGTGACCACCGAAAGACTGTCGGCGGCAATGCCGGTGGCCTTGCCTTCCCCGCAGGCATCCAGCAGGGCGGCGACGAAGGCGGTGGCGCGGGCCTCGGCCAACGGCGCCGGGGTGAAGTGGGGCGACAGGAAGAAGGCGAGGCGGCGGGTCAGCAGCGGCTCGGTCAGGCTCTCGCCCCAGGTCAGGCCGCGTCCCTGGGCCAGGCCGTGGCCCTGCCACAGCGGGCCGAACACGCCCGGATCGCCGTAGCCGGCGGTCAATGTCGGGGAAACCGGAATGGGCGGCAGCCCGGCGAGATCGGCCTTCAGCGAGGCCGGCGGGGCCAGGGCGGGCGAGTGCAGCAGGCTTGCCGCGTCGGCCTCGGGCAGGGGGAAATCCCAGCCGGGCCGCCAGCCGGCGACCAGGGCCAGATCGCGCGCCGTTGCCGCCTGTCCGTCCTCCCCCGCCATGCCCGTTCTCCGACCCTGTTTCGGCTGTCGCGGGCAATCCGGAGCGTCACTGTGAATCCAGTTCAGAAACGTATGCGCGCAGGGCGAGCATTATACGAACCCAGTTCGATGGTCCAGAGTGATTCTCTCAACCACACTCAGAGCATGATCGACCCCGTCATCAGTGCCATCCTCAGCCGCCGCATGAAGCAGTTCCGCAGGCTGCGCAACATGAGCCAGGAAGCCTTGGCCGACGCGGTGGGGCGCAGCGTGGACACCATCTCCAACCTGGAGCGCGGCGCCACGCTGACCCGCCTGGAGACCATCATCGAGATCGCCCGCGCCCTGTCGGTGGAGCCGTTCGAGCTGATCCGCGACGATGCCAAGGGCCTGCTGGTGGAGGAACTGCCCGACGAACTGCGCGAGGTGATCCACATCACCCGCGAGCAGCCGTCGCCCGTCCGTCAGGCGGTGCTGGAGCACGCCCGCGCGGCGGTGGGCATGGCGGCGAAGGTGGGGGTGAGGAAGGGGGAGTGACTGCCGGAGGCATCAGCCTCTTCGGCTATTACCCAATCCCCTCTTCAAGTAAGCATCTATGGCGCCGGATTCGATGCGCTCAAAAGCCTTCATCTTCGCGTCAAGGATCGAGGTGAATGTCAGTTTTCCGATTCTTCCGTTCACTCGAAGCTTGAATACCCCATTGTCTGGTACGACAGCCAAACGAACGCCGTCTTGCCGGATTTGATGGGTGCCTGAGGAATCGATTTCCCAGCGTGGAGATGACACAAACCGCTTCTGTCGTGCCGTGAATCGGCGCAGGGAATCCATGTAACCGCTGGCAACCTGAGTCGAAGTCAAGTTGTCGCAGCAAATTTCTCCGACTTCCATTGTCGGCCATTTCTCGTATTGCACCAAGAACACATGACGGATTGCCGTGCCGCAGTAGTCACACGTTCCATTTGGCTCCCCGAGGTCTTCGTATCCGACGTGCTCCCAGCCGAATCGCGGGGCGATCTTTCCATGCTCAACTGCGTGACACCCACTGCATAATGTTTCGCAGGCGTCGTGGGGGTATTCCCAGGGTTTATGGCCGGGGCGATAGTGCTTGTGGTGCACTTGGAGATTGACACCCTCTGAAGGGCCGCGTCCGCACCGCACGCAAACTCCACCATCCAGGCGAATGACCTCCTGGCGAAAATTGTTCCACAAAGAGCTGCGGTACAGGTCCATCCAACATCAGCTGTTATGGTTGAAAGTCTTGCCGACGCAACAAGCCAAGGATAGGGTGATTCTGGTGGATGGACAAGCCCAGGCTGGCACTCCCGAAGGCCCGTGAGACCGCAAAACGATGGGCATTCCCCGGTATTGGCTGACGCTCCCGTCCCCTGGGGATGACGTTCTTTAGGAAGATCAGTGATGGCGCGCATCCGGAAAATCGAGATCAACAACTTTCGGGGTATCAAAGCGCTGACCTGGCTTCCATCTCCCGGGATCAACTGCCTGATCGGTCCCGGAGATAGCGGGAAGTCATCAATTATCGACGCGATAGATTTTTGCCTGGGCGCCCGCAGAAATCTTCAGTTCACTGACGCCGATTTTCATCATCTTGATGTCGCGTCCCCCATCAGCATATCCGTCACCATCGGTGAGCTGGATGACGCTCTGAAGAGCATGGAAACATACGGTCTGTTTGTTCGCGGGTTTGATTCTTCCACCGGAGTGGTTGAGGACGAGCCCGAGAAGGACATCGAGACCGTCCTGACCCTTAATCTGACGGTTACCACCGATCTGGAGCCCGCGTGGACGCTGATTTCAGATCGTGCCGCCGCACAAAATCAGAGTCGAAACTTGAGCTGGGGTGACCGGGTGCGCCTTGCGCCAACCCGTGTTGGCGCGGTCACGGATTTTAACCTCGGCTGGCGACGCGGGTCTGTGCTGAACCGGCTGTCAGAGGAGCGGCCCGATGCATCGGCGGCTCTTGCGAAAGCGGCACGGGAGGCGCGCGCGGCCTTCGGTGATGAGGCCGACAAGCAACTCGGAGAGACATTGGCGATTGTAGCCGGTACCGCAAAGGAACTCGGCATTCCTGTCGGTGAACACGTCAAGGCGATGCTGGACGCCCATTCTGTAACTTTCAGCGGTGGAACCATCTCCCTCCATGACGAAGATGGCATCCCGTTACGAGGTCTTGGCATAGGCTCAACCCGATTGTTGATTGCGGGGCTGCTTCGGAAGGCTGCCGCGCAATCGACCATTGTTCTCATTGATGAACTGGAACACGGGCTGGAGCCGCACAGGATCATTCGGTTTCTGGGGTCGCTCGGTGCGAAAGAGCCGGTTCCGCCGCTTCAAGCCTTCGTTACGACCCATTCGCCCGTTGCCCTACGGGAATTGTCAGGTGATCAGCTCCATGTGGTCCGAGCAGGGGGTGAAAAACACCAGGTGCTGAATGTCGGGACGGCCGATGAGGTTCAGAGCACGATACGACTGTATCCAGATGCATTCCTTGCCCCCTCGGTGGTCATCTGTGAGGGAGCCAGTGAGGTCGGCATTGTGCGGGGAATGGACCAATATTGGTCGGCGAATGGCTACACTGCGATGACCGCGCTTGGAGTTGCATTGGTTGATTGTGGCGGGGGCGACTCCGATAGGCCGTTCCACCGAGCGGCAGCCTTCGGAGCACTTGGTTATCGGGTGGCGGTCATCCGCGACGATGACAAGAAGCCAACCGAGGGGGTGGAAAATGAATTCAAGGAGAAGGGGGGACTGGTCATCGCGTGGCGCGATGGTCGCGCGCTTGAGGACGAACTGTTCGCAAGTCTATCCGTCGCAGGCGTCGAAGGATTGGTAAAGCGCGCCACCGAACTTCATGGCGAAGACCTTGTCGATGAGCACATCAAGTCGGCATCGAAAAACACGAAAAATCTCAACGGCATCCTGACGGAACCTCTTATCGACGGCACATTCACTGCGGAGAGCCGCAGCATCCTTGGCATCGCAGCCCGGACAAAGAGGGCCGGATGGTTCAAGTCGGTCACCAAGATGGAAGCCGTTGCACGCGATATCGTCGGTCCTGATCTGGAAAATGCAGATTCTGGGTTTCGGGCTCTTGTGGAAGATATCTTCGCCTGGATCGACAATGCCGAAATCTGACGTCGATCTGTTGGCGATTGACCGGGGAACCGTGACTGCGCCTGCCGGATGTGGAAAGACGCATCTCATCGCCGATGCCCTGACGCGACATGACTGGGCGAAGCCCATTCTTATTCTGACGCATACCAATGCTGGCGTCGTTGCTTTGCGCGCCCGTCTTGACCGCGCAGGGGTCTCCTCCAGCGCCTACAGGCTGTCTACCATAGATGGGTGGGCCATGCGGCTCGTCTCGACCTTTCCGGCACGTAGCACATGCGACCCGAAGCTTCTGGCACTGGCCCAGCCAAGGACGGATTATCCGAAAATTCGTGTCGCGGCGTTCAATCTATTGAAGTCCGGGCACATCAATGACGTCCTGGCCGCAACCTATGCCCGCCTGATCGTGGACGAATATCAGGATTGTTCGATCCGCCAGCACGCCATTGTCGCCTATGCGGCACAAACCTTGCCGACCTGCCTGCTCGGCGATCCCATGCAGGCCATTTTCGGATTTGGCGGTGACGACCTAGCGAAGTGGGATGAGCAGGTATGTCGCCACTTTCCAATTGTGGGACAGCTATCCACTCCGTGGCGCTGGATCAACGCCGGAGCGGAGCCATTGGGGCGTTGGCTTCTTGATGTTCGAGGACGGCTTTCCCGTGGCGAGCCCGTGGACCTTCGAACCGGTCCCCCTGGTGTAAATTGGGTCGAGTTGGACGGTACTGAAGATCATCAGCGGCGGCTAAAAGCAGGGCAGTTCCGACCTCCAGGTGGCGATGGCTGCGTCCTGATTATCGGCGACAGCACAAATCCAGACGGGCAACGGCAATTTGCCAGTCAAACGCCCGGCGCAGTGACGGTTGAAGCCGTCGATATGAGAGACCTCATATCTTTCGCCCAAAACCTGAACCTCAATGCACCCGATGCTCTGGACCGAGTTGTCAATTTTGCCCAGAGCGTGATGACCAGCGTAGGAGCCGCGGACTTCCTTCGACGTATTCAGTCCCTGATCCGCGGGACCGCCAGGAATCAGGCCAACGACGCAGAGAATGCAGCTCTCGCCTTTGTTCGCGCTCCATCACATCGTGCCGCCGTGGACCTTCTGGTGGAGATAAACAAGCAGGGCGGTGTACGAACCCATCGCCCCGCCATTCTCCGGGCCTGCATCAAGGCCCTTCAATCAGCGGATGGGACGAACGGCAATTCCTTCCTCGACGCCGCGATCCGCATGCGCGAGCAGAATCGCCTTATTGGCCGTCCACTGCCCAGGCGTGCCGTGGGCAGCACGCTCCTTCTAAAGGGGCTGGAGGCGGAGGTCGCCGTAATCCTCAATGCCGCAGCCCTTGACGCGCGAAATCTCTATGTCGCAATGACACGTGGATCGAAGGCTGTGGTGGTCTGCTCTCCGTCGCCGGTATTGGCTCCTCGCTCCTGAGCGGGCGAATGCGAGGGAAGGCATGGCTCTCAGTGCAGAATCGGCATTTCCCACTATGTCGGCAATGCCGGGGATAGGGCACGCGAAAATGACGGCAAAGGCCCGTGATTGGACGGCCCGCTTGGGGCGGGGGGGGGATACAGTCGGCGTCACACCGATTCCGTTTGACATTGGAACAAAAAGCGGACAACCGTTTATCTTCGGTTGAAGCAGATATGACGTATTTGCCAGGGACGGCTCCATTCGATCTGCCGGAGCAGCGCCAAGGAGATGTTGGATGCCAACATTCGGATTTTCCGCGTATCTCAAGCTGATCTGCCTGAACAGCAAGCCGCAGCGCAGGGAGGTTCGTGGTCGCCTCACGCCGGGAGATGGCGGCGGTTATGATTTCCATAGAAGCCTGCGGCTTCTGGCCCACAGGTACCTTCTTGGCAAAGAGGATGCGGCGGAGCTTATCCGCTCCGTTCTCAGTATCGTGAAGGACGCCGAGAGAAATTCGGCTCGTTCTGGGCTGGAAAGGCTATTCGCCTGGGTCGAACAGAACCCTGGCTCATTTTTCGATGTTCCTCCGGCAACATTCAAGAGCCCTGGCGGGGTTTTCAATGTGCAGTTCTTGCCGGATTTCGGGGCTGTGATCGGTGGGAAGAGGACTGCCGTCCACATATGGAATACAAAGGCGCCGGACCTTGCCCCCCATTTTTGCCATGGCGCTCTTGCATTGTTCCCGAAGATATATGCGGGACAAGAGGGCGCACCCGAGGATCTGGCCGTTCTCTCGTTGCGGGATGGCAGGCTCTATCGCCTCAGCGAAGCGGGGGACGTTGCTGGTTTCGGCCTGTCGGTTGCCATGGCCATTGAGAACCTGTTTCAGCGAGAGGCCCGTGACCTTGGCTTGACCATCAATCCGCCCAAGCACGATCCGCATGCCCCTCCTCCGCCTTCGTGACGCAGGTTCCGGGGCGGCGCAGTATCACCCCGCCGCTGCGGTCTCTTCCTCCAGCCGATAGGTGTTGGCCACCAGATCGACATCGATATGGGTGGCCGCCAAGGTGGGGCGGATCGCCTGGCCGTCGCGGACCATGCGAACGATGCCCCATTTCGCCAGTTCCTGGAGCGACCGGGAGACGTTCGATTGCTTCCGCTCCAGCAGTTCGGCAAGCCGCGACACGCTGTCGGGCCGATGCTGGGCAATCGCCTGGATCAGGGAGAGATTGGCGGGGGTGAGAATGCCGTAGATGCCGGAGGCCGGAGCGGCTTTCGCCCGCGCGGGCGGCGCCTTGCGCTTGCCGCTGGCGACCGCGCGCATCTCGGTTTCAAGGTCAGTCAGCGTCCGGGGCATCATCGTCCTCCTTGTCATCGTCGGCCTCGAAAACGTCCTCGTCCTCGATCTCCAGGCCAACGCCCTCCATCTGGCAGGCCCTGCGCACCGCTTCGAAGAAATCGGCCAGCAGGGTATCGGCGTCAACGAAAGCGTAGGGTTCCAGCACCCTGATCCGCCGGAACTTGTGGCTGTGATCGTGCTCGACCACCTTCCGGCTTGCCGAATGCTTGTTGTCGTATCCCAGCAACCGTTCTCCATCCACGTCATGGAGGGTGAACGAGTAGCGGAGGCCGTGAGGCCGCTCCTGGGTTCGTTCGACACGCCACACGCGGAATCGGAGGCTCCAGCCGTTCGTCAGCCAATAGCGCCGGCCATGATAGGCGAGCAGGCGTTCCATCGCTTCGTCAGACATATATCATACCATGATATAAATTATCAATTCATCCGTGGGGTAAGGTGGCTCACTCAGGCCATCGCCACCACGTTCCCGCCCATCTCGATTCCGAAGCTGGGCGCCGTCTTGCGGATCATTTCGGCGACATAGCTTTCCGCCAAGTGGCCGTAATGACGCTCGACCATGCGGGTGTCGCGGTGACCGAGGTTCTGGGCGACCACCATCAGCGGCGCTCCGGCCATGATGGTCAGGCTGGCCCACGTGTGGCGCAGTTCGTGGAAGGTGAAGGAAGGATCGATCTTGGCCCGCTTCACCGCGTCCTTGTAGCCCCGGAACTGAAGGTCGCGCGCCCATCGGGTGCCATCCGAGCGTTGCAGCAGGGGCTCGTCCAAGGTGCGTCCAACCGCAAGCGCCTTGCAGAAGGTGATGCCCTCGGCGTTGAGAATGATGTGACGGGGCTTGCCGCTCTTGCTGTCGCGCACATGCAGGGTGCCCGAGTCAGGCTGGAAGTTGCGGACGTCGAAGGCGCACAGCTCGCTGTAGCGGGCGCCGGTGAGCAAGGCGAGTTGCACCAACTGCCGCAGGTCTGGCGGGCAGGTATTGATAAGGCGCTTGGCTTCCTCGGTGGTGAGGAAGCGCGAGCGCGGCTTTTCCGTCCCGGGGAACAGTTCGATGCGCGACCAGGCGTCGTCGCTGGCGATGTTGCCCTCGCGCCAGGCTCGGTTCAGGGCCGCCCGCAGGGTGGTGAGGTGGCGGTTGGCGCGCAGGCGGCGCTTGCGCAGGGCCTCGGCCTGGTTCGGGTCCTCCTTGGCGTACTTCTGGACGGCGTCCTTCTTGCCCGAGCGCAGGCGCGGCGCCTCGTCGGCGATCTCCTGGTGCCAGGCGCGGATCATCCGCGCCGTCAGCTTGGCGCAGTTCACCTTGCCGAGCTTGGGGATGATGAAGGCGTCGGTATAGGTCTTGAGGTGGCGGTAGGACTTCCGGTGCGTCTTCACCCAGGCCAGGTAATCGGCGATGCAGTCGGCCACCGTGTAGGCGCCCCGCTTGGCTCGCGTGCCGCCGTTGGCGATCAACTGGAACCAGTCCTGGGCCTTCTTCTGCGCCTGCTCGAAACTGAGCGCGGTGATGCCGTCCGCGTCCAGCGCGTCGTCGGCGGGGCCGAGGTTGGTGTATTTCTGGCCGCCGACCTCTTGCCGGAAGCGGGCCACCCAACTGCCGCCCTTCTGGTTCTTGCGGTAGCCCAGGTAGCAGCCCTTGGTGATCTTCATCCAGTGGGGTTCCGCCTGGGCCGGAAGCTTAAGCCGGGCCGAACGGCTGTCGATCTTGGAGTTGCGAAGTGTCCGCGCCATCGTCGTGCCTGCCTGAAAGGCGTGCGGAAATTTTACGGAAAAACCGCCGCCGAACTGACAAGGATGATAACAGACGAGGCATCGCTAACCCACTGTTTTTATTTATTCCGTAAGTGTCCGCCAACGTCCGTACTTGGCCTTTATTACTTTTCCCAAGCTTACGACGAGGGTTCGATTCCCTTCACCCGCTCCAAGCCCGCACCGTGCCCCCTTTCCATACTCATCCCGCCACCATCCCTGCGACCCCGGGCGCCTATGTACTGGTGATCCGGCTTGATCGTGCGGCGGCTGGATTGCCGGCGGGGCGGTATCTGTATTGCGGCAGCGCCCGGGGGCCGGGCGGGTTGCGGGCGCGGGTGGGGCGGCACATGCGCAAGGGCAAGGTAGTGCGCTGGCATGTGGACCGGTTGACCGAGGCGGGGC